>WJKA01000051.1 GCA_014729375.1 Chitinivibrionales bacterium | reverse complement strand
CGACCGTGATATCCTTACCCGGAAGGGTATTGTAAAAACCCTGTATGACTGTGCATGCGGGACAGGCGGGATGCTTTCCGTTGCCGAGGAGTACCTGCACGAGCTTAACCCCGACGCCCGACTTGAGGTGTTCGGGCAGGAACTCAATGAGACATCATACGCTATATGTAAAGCCGACATGCTGATCAAGGGGCAGAGTGCCACGAACATCAAATTCGGCAACAGTTTCACCAACGATCAACTGGCAACCGACCAGTTCGATTATATGCTCGCCAATCCGCCCTTCGGGGTGGAGTGGAAAAAAGTCGCAAAAGAGATAAAAAAGGAAGCCGAAGATCTGGGTTTCGGCGGTCGGTTCGGTGCGGGGCTTCCCCGTATATCCGATGGTTCTTTCCTGTTCCTGCAGCACCTTATTTCAAAGATGAAGAAAAACGGGGGCAAGGGATCCCGAATAGCAATCGTTTTCAACGGCTCACCGCTTTTTACGGGATCGGCGGGATCGGGAGAATCCGAAATCCGCCGATGGATTATCGAAAACGACATGCTCGAAGCGATAGTCGCCCTGCCCGACCAGTTATTCTACAATACAGGCATCTCGACCTACGTATGGGTCGTTACCAACAGAAAAGAGCCGAATCGCAAGGCAAAGATCCAGCTTATCAATGCGACATCGTTTTTCAGAAAAATGACCCGCTCGCTGGGTAATAAGCGTAACGAGCTGGGAGAAGATGATATCAGTAAAATCACCGAATTGTACGGCAATTTCAGGCAGGGCAAGCACTGCAAGATATTCAACAACTCCGATTTCGGCTATTCCCGTATTACGGTCGAGCGGCCGCTCGTAGAGGGCGGAACACCCGTGACCGACAAAAAGGGCAACCGGAAACCAGACCCGAAACTGCGGGACTTTGAAAATGTTCCGCTCAAAAAAGGCAAGCTCGTCTCTTCAGAAGACGACATTCGGCAGTACATGGAAAAAGAGGTTCTTCCGCACGTACCCGATGCATGGGTTGACGACAGCAAGACAAAGGTGGGCTATGTCATCAATTTTACAAAGCAATTCTACGGATACAAGCCCCTCCGCTGCCTCGATGAAAACAGGGGCGACATTCCGGCTCTTGAGAAGGAGACGGAAGGGATGCTGAAGGAGATCGTGGAATGAAGGGATATCCGAAGTATAAAAATTGTGGCGTTGATTGGTTGGGCAATATACCTGAACATTGGCAAATGTCAAAGCTTAAATGGGTATTAAAAATAAAAAATGGCGAATCAGTTAATACTTTATTTGACGATTAAAAAGGCGGCTATCCAGTTTATGGTGGTAACGGTATAATTGGATATACAGATTATTATTCTTTCAATGAGCCTATTTTAATAATTGGTTGTGTTGGTGCAAAATGTGGTAATGTACATTTTTTCAATGATAAAGTAGTAGTGAGTGATAATGTATTAGAGATTATCCGGTCAAACACCGATATTACTCCTGTAGCCTGATCGCGATATTTGTGCAGAAATGCATCCATAGCGTCCGCCTCCGTGTTGGTGTGTCTACAACTACCATATCGGAACGCGGACGCTACTGTTTTATAGTATTCTCCTTCCTTAGCGGGGTGCGTTGCGAGAGGGCCGACGCGTTGGGTGCGCAGGCGCCCAACATAGCGCGGCCGCCCTTGCTGGAGGGGGTGCGTTTGAGATCCCGATTGTAATCGGGAGCTCAGACCAGGGGGAAACGCTATGCGGTTCCCCCACCAGAGAATCATTCTCAAGAATCTTGATGTCGTCATAGAACTCTTTCCCGCTTTGCCGGCCTAGGAAAGGAATGCAGGAACAGGATATTTTTGAGGAAACGATAATTTGCCCATTGGCACATTTTAGTTGGGGCGGTTCATACCTGAAAGTAACCGACTATCTTTCCCTTCACCTTCAAGAAAACAACTACCTTCCAACATTTTTGGAGGATCATTATGCTATTTCTAATCATGATATCGACCAGAATTAGATACCTGGCAAAGAACATGGGAGACATTGCCCGATCAGGCTGTTGACGACACCCGTAACTGTTGATATAATAAATGGTTAGGAAAGGCGACCTTCGGCTTTCAAATCCGTAGGTCGCAGGTCCGGCTTTGGATCTCCAGAATCTTTTTCGACCACGGAGGGCCCCGAACGGATGAGAGGAAGAGGGCCGGGGTAGCGACGACCAGAGGGAATCAATCCTGCCGGGCGTGCCATACAAAAAAATGGCCGCGGGCGCCATTCGCCCGCGGCCCAGTCCTGCTAAAGGACCGCCTTCAAATGTAATTTTACCGAAATAATTATTATTTATTGTACCACAAAACAGCGATAATGTCAAGGCTAAAAGTCACTCCGAGCACAAAAAACTGCCGGCCTTTTTCCATTCTGCGTGCCTGACCTGCTCCTTTCTCAGCATGAAATGTGAAACCGGATATATATTAAGTATTGACAAATTACCCTATTTTTTGGTATTTTGGAGGATTCCACATTCTGCTTCGCAGAGTACATATTACTGGTGTATCCAGGATTCTCTCTTTGCGGCATCAATATGGAAAAACGGGCGATTAGCTCAGGTGGTTAGAGTGCTTGCTTGACATGCAAGAGGTCACTGGTTCAAGTCCAGTATCGCCCATTTTTTACTTTCAGGGTCTAAGCGGTAACTGTTTAAGTTTGTATAATGAATATTCGACTGCCAGATGGAAGCACAAAGGAACTCGCTGACGGGGCTACGGCACGCGATCTTGCCGGGAGCATCAGCCCCCGTCTTGCAAAAGACGCACTGGCGGTTGAAATCAATGGTGAAGCAAAAGACCTTTCCGAACCGCTTCACGACAACGATTCAGTGGCAATAATCACCTTTGATTCCCGGAAAGGGAAAGCGCTTTTCTGGCACTCATCATCGCATATCATGGCTCAGGCGGTACAGGAGCTTTTTCCTGCCGCCCGCGTTGCAATCGGGCCGGCAATAGAAACCGGCTTTTACTATGACTTTGACATTGAAAATCCGTTTTCGCCTGATGATCTTCAAAAAATAGAAAAAAAGTGCTACGAAATTATCAGAAACAAGTATCCCATTGAACGCATAAGCCTGTCCAGAGATGAGGCGATTGCGTATTACCGTCAGCGAAATGAAACGTATAAAATCGAGCTGATCAACGAACTGGAGGGGCGGATATCGGTGTACCGTCAGGATGGATGGCAGGATGTATGCCGCGGTCCGCATATTCCCAACACCGGGTGTGTAAAAGCAATCAAGCTGCTCAGTGTAGCCGGTGCGTACTGGCGCGGTGATGAAAAAAACAAGATGCTCCAGCGCATTTACGGCATATCTTTTCCGAAAAAGTCCATGCTTGACGAATATTTGCGGCTGGTCGAAGAAGCGAAAAAGCGCGATCACCGAAAGCTTGGAAAAGAACTCGATCTTTTTTCATTTCATACCGAAGGTGCCGGGTTTCCTTTCTGGCACCCGAAGGGCATGATGCTTTACAATACAATTCTGGATTACTGCCGTGCCGAGCATATTGCAGCAGGATACGAAGAAATCAAAACGCCGATACTTCTTGATGAAGAGCTCTGGCGGAAAAGCGGCCACTGGGACAAATACCGCGACAACATGTATTTCACTGAGATTGATGAAGTCATGCATGCGGTGAAACCAATGAACTGCCCTGGGGGGCTGCTTGTGTATAACAGCAGTGCGCATTCATACCGTGAATTTCCCATCAAAATCTGTGAATTCGGCCTCGTACACCGTCATGAAAAAGCCGGCGTCCTCCATGGCCTTTTCAGAGTGCGGAATTTTACGCAGGATGACGCACATATTTTCTGTCTTCCCGAACAGATCGAAGAACAGATCGGGGAAGTTATTTCGTTTATTATGAAAATATACCGGGTATTCGGATTTGATGATTATAAAATTGAGCTTTCGACCAGGCCGGAGCAGTATATCGGCTCGATTGCAATGTGGGATAAGGCGGAAAATGCTCTCAGGTCAGTACTGAAACAAATGGATATCAATTACCAGCTTAATCCCGGTGACGGTGCTTTTTACGGCCCGAAAATCGACTTTCACATTAAAGACTGCCTTAAACGCACCTGGCAATGCGGAACTGTTCAACTCGATTTCAGCATGCCCGAGCGGTTTGAGCTGGAGTATACTGCTGCTGACGGTTCGAAGCAGCGGCCGGTGATGATCCATCGGGCGCTTCTGGGATCCATGGAGCGTTTTATCGGTATTCTGCTGGAACACTGTGCAGGTTCACTGCCGCTCTGGCTTTCTCCCGTGCAAACTGCAGTTGTTCCGGTATCGGACCGGTTTGCAGAATACGCAGATTCTGTGTACCGGAAGATACAAAGCGCCGGAATCCGTGTCGAACTGGATGACAGATCGGAAAAAGTCGGCTATAAAATCCGCTCGGCGGAAGTCCGGAAAATTCCATTCATGGTAATCGTCGGCGAAAAAGAGGAGCAGTCTGGCACTGTTGCCGTGCGAATCCATGGAGAAGGGGATACCGGGTCCATGCCGCTGGATGATTTCATGAAAAAAATTAAAACCGACGAAGCCGATAAAAAATAAACTTTACCCGGGGAGGTTTTTATTCAAAGAAGGCGATCCTTTGCAAAAAAAGAAGACGTAGCCCGTATCAACCACCGCATACGTGCTCCACAGGTCCGATTGATCAGTGAGGGCGGTGAACAGGTGGGAGTCGTCCCTGTTTCGCAGGCAATTCAACGGGCGCTGGATGCGGAATTGGACCTTGTTGAAATTGCCCCCAATGCCAATCCACCAGTCTGTAAAATCATGGATTATGGGAAGTT
>WJKA01000557.1 GCA_014729375.1 Chitinivibrionales bacterium | reverse complement strand
AACAATCAAAATAATTGTATAACGTAAACTTCGATTCAATTACGATAAAAAATCGGGCTATATTCACTGCAATGTCGGTTATTTCCGATATTTCAATTTATTTTGGACAGTACTGATTTTAAATACAAAGCATATCCGGAAGTAATTCTGTCAGAAAGGCGGTCGGTATGAGAGCTATTTCTTTAATACCTTTTTGCATCCTGAGTGTGTGTGTTCTTTGTTCCGGTCAGTGCACTAAAGATACAGACTGCAAAGGGGACCGGATTTGTGTTGACGGCGTATGTGTTTCGCCGGCGGACAGGACAGAGACAGTTGCACCACCTTCCTCATCAAAAAAGGGCGCTCAAATGGGAAAGGGGTCGTTTTATCTCAATCCGCTCGGTGTTTTGCAGTTCGGGCCGCTCCTGGGGTTTGAGATCGGGACCGGCGGCAATGCGTTTATCGATCTTCACTGGCGCTATTCCGCGATCGGGCTGGTGTATGCTGCTGTTCTGACTGAAGGCTTTAATGATTATATGTCAATGGGCAGCATGGCGTTCGGAGGCGGGTTTCGTTATTTTTTCAGCAGCTCCCGGCCGCACCGGGCATATATCGGCGCCCTGGCCGAGTACGGGTGGGGCCGCACATGGGGTGAAGACGAGTACGATCAGGATGTATACCGTGAATCAGCCCCGGACGCCTGGCAAGGCGAAGAAGCGCAGATAGTTTTTATCGGCAACGGCGGCTATCGGTGGCGTTTCGGACCGGCCTTTTTTTTCAATGCCGGCGGACTTGCCGGTGTAGCGATCGATGTCAAGGATGAAATCGTGTACAAAAACAAAACGCCCAGGGAAACAAAAGATTACGCGGGCGCAACACCGTTCGGCATGCTCGAGTTTGCCGTTGGATGGGAATTTCGGAGATGAGAACTGTTTAAAAAACCGAAATCAGGTCGTGGGCCCCTTTTTCCTTCAGTGTGCAGCCTTCAACCCCCGGCTTCCGGCTTTTCATCCGGCAACCGGCATGCGGAACTCAATGCGTCTCTTCCTCCTCCGCAGCATCGAGTTTCTCCATCTCTTCTTTGATTTTCTCGATTTCTTTCTGCAGCTCCACATCTTTTTTCAATGCTTTTTCTTCAGCTTTTGCCGCTTCGATCTGCTCGGCAAGTTTTCTGGCATAAGCCAGTGCGTATTCGATATCCCGGGCAACATCATCAAGCTTTCGAGCAAAGAACGACCGTCGCTCAAATTCGTCGTTGTAAACCAGAAAGTCATCGATTTTATTCTTGATTTCTTTCTGATGCATGTGAAGGCTGTCGGTGAGCCTGACAACCAGCCCGGTCGGCCGGGCCATGGCAAGTTCTTCAGCTTTTTCCGCGATCCCTTCGTATGAAATCCGGTCACTATGATATTTCCGCTCCAGAAACACAAGTGAATCTTTTGACGGCGGCTCGGTCCCGGCAATCAGCGCGCGGGCATCCTGCAAAGTGGTGACCGCTAGTGGATATTCTTTTTTCATGATATGCCCGTATGCCTTGAGAAGGCCTCCTTCCGCCTGGACCACCGGTTTCTTAGAATACCCGATCAGCTTTTCTCCGGCTTTCCGGCAGTCTATCCATTGACGGGCCTTTACAGCAGTCCAGGCAAGCCCCAGCAGGGCGTCTTCGTAGAAGTAGCTTTCCTGTGAAACTTTCCGCAGCGCGGAAACCGCCTTTGAAAGTGACAGCTCTTCATAAAAAATATACCCGAGAAAAATATAGGACCTGTTTAAAATCTCTTTTTCGTGTCCGGTCTCTATATCGGCCTCGATAATATCGGCAAAAGCGTCAATCGCGCTCTGGGTATCCTCTCTGTAAATATGGGCAATTGCAAGCGAATGGCGGGCAAAGACATAGTCCGGATGACCGGGAGGAACAAGGGAAAACAGGCGAACGGCTTCAGCATAGTTCGCCTCTTTCAGAGCTGTTTCCGCCATGAGATAGCATGCGTGATATTTCAGCGAATCAGGGGTATCGATTCTGTTGATTTGCGAGAAGAGTGCTTGTACTTTATCGGAATCGCCGTTACGGTATGCAATCCTCATGCGACCGAGATTGGCGTGGTCGGCGGCCTCGCTTCGCGGATATTTTTCAACCATTTCCCGGTATCCTTCGGCCGATGCGCCCCGCATGTCGAGCTTTTCCTGGCAACTGTGATAATAGTACTCGACCCAGTCGTTTTTGAAAAAATCAGGGAAACGTGAAAGGATCTGACCGAAAATAAAGAATGCGTTCCAGTATTTGCCCATTGCGTAAAGTGTGCGTGCCTTGTTATACAGGTCGTTCGGCGTGGTATCGAGCATGCGGGACATTCGCCGTGCATAGAGCTCTTCACGATGTGGCCCTATTTCTGCACGCGCATAGACCGTATGCGTTGATGCACGGTCGCCTTCGGTCTTGAGATTGTACTGGTAGATCACCGACAGGTCCCGGCCGTTATTCATGCCGGGCATGTTAACGCCGCCGGAAAGGCCCCAGAAATCAACGGCATTATCATTGAACCCCATCTGATAGTACAGCTTGAACATCCGGAGAATCCATACCCCGCACCGCCACGAAAGCCCCCATTCAAGCTGTTTCGCGCTTTTGATCCAGCTTTCCGAACCGGAATTGAATTTTTTGAATTCATCCGCGTTGGCGAAAAAGTCCTTGAGGTCGAAATCAAGGCCGCTTTCGATCCTGTTTTCCCAGAATGTCGACAACAGACCCAGTTTCAGGTCGCGGGAATATTCGCCTTTATTGCCGAATTTCGGCACATAGGTGTTGTTCATCGACGGTGCAATGAGGTTGACTGTTGAAATCCCGGCAATATGGTTTCCCAGGACGGGGTGCCGGATAATGCGGTAGCTTGCCCCCAGGTCGAGACCGAACCCCCGGACAGGATCGCCGAAATTGCTCTGATAGGCAATATTGAAATTTGCACCCACGCTCAGTTTCTGCCACGGGTTGATCGCATAGGTCATCATAATAAAAGAGTTTGTATTTTTTTCTGTTTCCCCGCCGGGAATAATCCGTCCCTGAGAATCAAACGAACCCTCCTGAACATCACCGTCACCCTCGCCGATCCAGTTAATCCCGGCGGACTGGTGCAGGCCGATCGGAACAGTGAGACCGAGCTCCCAGAGCGTAAACTCCCGCTGCAGGACCGGCGCAATTGCCCCACGGACGGAAATATAATCCTCCTCTATGAGAAACGCAGCATTTGTCAAAGGCGAGTATGATGAATGGATATCCCGCCATCGCTGGGTAAGAAGGTACTCTCCGGGAAGGCCGTCGGTATAAATATCCCCGGCGACAAGCAACACCGCAGCTATCGGGACAATCATCTTTTTCAAATATTCTGCGTTTTCCATGTTTCCCCCATCATTTTCAGGTCCTTCATATCTTTTTCGCATTTTTATCGCTGCACGCCGATTTTTTTCCGCGTTGTGGTCGTGGTACCGTCATGGCCGGTCGTGGTGATAACCATCAGGTTGTTTGTCAGATACATGGCAGTACCGTTGTTTCTGCGGGCAAAATCATCCGGGCCGATACCGGAAAATGCCTTGTCGTTTTCAGTCTCCCGGTGATAATAGTTACACACCTGCGATGGGAGTACCGAAAGATCGGACCACCTTGCGTTTCCGCTGAATGTCATATACAGGGTATCGGGATTTTGACCATTTATATGGTGTGGATCTCCCGGGGCAACATACAGCTCCCGCAGTGCAGTGGCCGGCCCTGCATCGGGTTCATCAGGATTCCGGAATGTAGCAACAATCGTTACATAAAAAACGATTGCATGTTCGATGGCAGTGGTTTCATACCCGCGCACGAGCAGTTTCATTTTCCCTCTCCTCCCGAATGTCGCCTTATCCCGCCCCGTTTCACAGGAATTCCGGAGCCCTGTACTCGCCCTGTAGATATAATGTAATACCTGCCACCGGAAATCAAAAGGGGTTTGTTCTATTTTTGACAATTTTCAGGCCACCTGCCGCACATGTATTCGGCTGCGCCCGGCGCCGGGAAGCAATGAACCGGCAATTTTCACTACGCGAAATACTATTTTGTAAGTCCTTTCGTATTAAAGTAGTGATACAGAAACAACGTCAAAGGAAACATGCCATGAAACGACGATTATTTCTTTCGGGTGCGGGAGCACTTATGGCCGCATCCTGCGCGCGTATGGACCAGCGGGCGCCACGGTACGATGAAAATGAATGTCCGTTTTGCATACCCAATCCAGGTGTATGCTTTTACTGCAAGGGCAGCACGAAATGTCATTTTTGTGAAGGCACGGGGAAACGGACCACGGTGACTCCCTATATCCCCAATGAAGGCATTGAAAAGTCATCGTATGAGGAAGAATGCCCGTATTGCAAGGGCAGCGGCGTATGCCGGTATTGTGAAGGCAGCGGGAAATGCTGGGCCTGCGAGGGTACCGGCCATGTCGATCACTGGGAATTTTACCGCCAATACAAGCAGCAACAGGAATCAAAGAAGCAGTCCAGGCCGGAGCCGGGCGGCGATGCGGTCGATACGCGTGACGCAGCGCCCGACACTGCAGCCGGAACATCGAACAACTCTGCAACACCGGGGGAGAACACTGAATAATGCCGCCGCGACCAGTATGCCTGATTATCAGAGACGGGTGGGGAAAGGGAAAACCCGAAAAGGCAAACGGTATTTTTGCCGGAAACACGCCATTTACCGATGAGTATGAGAAGAAATATCCCACAACAATAATAAAAACGTCCGGCATGGCCGTGGGACTTCCGGACGGCTACCAGGGTAATAGCGAGGTCGGTCATCTCAATATCGGTGCGGGAAGAGTTGTATATCAGAGCCTGACCCGTATCGACAAGTCGATTTCCGACGGCGACTTTTACGAAAATGATGCATTTGTCAAGGCGATCGGGCTGGCGCAGGAGCGCAACGCAACGCTCCATCTGATCGGCCTGATACAGGAGGAAGGCGTTCATGCGGTGACCCGTCACTGCCACGCGCTTCTCGACCTCTGCTCGCGCCTCAATTTCGGAAAGGTGCTGATTCATGCGCTCACCGACGGTCGCGATACGCCGCCCAAATCGGCAAAAAAGCACCTGGCGTTTCTTCAGGAAGGCATCGACCGGACGGGTATCGGTCGAGTGGCCACGGTTATCGGCCGCTACTATGCCATGGACCGCGACCGCCGGTGGGACCGCACCGAGCTGGCATATCGCGCGGTAATGCAGGGGGAGGGAAAGAAAGTTCCGGAATGGAGTGCGGCAATCGACGACGCCTATGCCGCGGGAGAAAATGATGAATTTATCAAGCCGCGCATTATCGACTACCAGGGCGTCGGCAGGGATGATGTTTTCATTTTTTTCAATTTCAGGTTCGACCGCACCCGCCAGTTGACAAAAGCAATTGTCGAACCGGATTTCAGCGAATTTAAGACCATCCCCCACTCGGTCCATTTTGTCGCCATGACCCACTATTACGACAACGGCCATTTTACCGAAGCATTCCCTGAGCTGGAAAACAAAAATATCCTTGGTGAAGTACTTTCGGCACATGGATTGAAACAGCTCCGCTCTGCGGAAACCGAAAAGTACGCACATGTCACGTTCTTTTTCAACAGCCTCAACAACGACCCGTTTCCCGGCGAAGACCGCATTCTGGTTGATTCTCCCAAAGTCGCCACCTATGATCTTCAGCCGGAAATGAGCGCGTATGAAGTTCGCGATAAACTCGTTGAAGCGATCAACAGCGATACATACGACGTGGTCATCTGCAACTATGCCAACGGCGACATGGTCGGCCACACCGGAGTCTATGAGGCCATTCTCAAGGCGGTCGAAGCGGTCGATACATGCGTTCATGACGTTGTCGAAGCTGCACTGGCAAAAGGCGGCGTCTGTATCCTGACCGCGGACCACGGCAATGCCGAACAGACAACGCTTGAGGACGGTTCTCCGATGACCGCACACACGACAAACCCGGTCCCCCTCACGCTTGCAGGAGAGGAATATAAAAACGCGCGGCTCAGGAACAACGGCGCGTTGTGCGATATCGCACCGACAATACTCGATATTCTGAAAATCGACAAACCGGCTGAGATGACCGGTGAATCGCTGATTGTGCAGAGGGCTGAGTAGACGAGCGCACGAGCGCACGAAGGCACGAGCGCATGCGGGGAAGAACGGGGCCGGGTTTTTGACGGATACCACAAATAAGGGCAACTGTAATGCGTATAGCTTTGTGTCAACTAAACACAATCGCCGGGGATATCAGGGGCAACACGCAGAAGATTGTCGATTCCCTGGACCGGCTTAAAGGCGATTCGCCCGATCTGGTTGTCTTTTCGGAGCTTTTCATTCAGGGTTATCCTCCCCGGGACCTTCTGGAGAACGACTGGTTTATCGAGCAGGCCGAATCGGCTGTCGATGAGTTGTGCAGAATATCAAAGGAGTATCCGCAAACCGGCGTCCTTACCGGCGCGGCGCTTCCAATAGCGGCACAGGCCGGAAAAAAACTGACCAACTCGGCGCTCCTGATATGCAACGGGGCCGTGCTTTTCCGGCAGGACAAATCGCTGCTTCCCACCTATGATGTTTTTGATGAGGACCGGTATTT
>WJKA01000556.1 GCA_014729375.1 Chitinivibrionales bacterium | reverse complement strand
GGCGACTGCCTGCATTCTCCAAGGTCAAACGCAAGTCGATAATAGGGAAGACGCCAGTTTTCGAGCTGGACCGCAGCCCCTTCAAATGAAATGAAATAAATGCTTGTCGCAAGTATGAAAAGTATCCGGGTATTCATACAGTTATTCTCTCCCCTGTTTACATTCTCTCAAGATACTGTGCACAGAATTTATATTGATCGTACTAAATATAAATATTATACCATTATGCCCTTTCGTCCTATCCATATTTATGTTCCTTTTATTCTCTGCAGTTTAGTATGCGCTGCTTTTTCCCGGGAACATACCATGACCGGAACGACCGTGCAGGAAAACCGGCAGGAACATTCATTTGTCATATCGGTGAAGCCATGTGTGACGTATCGACATCCGGTTTACGAGCTTGCAGATGAGTGGGATTCGTATTATACCTTTGGAATAGCGACCGATGTTCCGACATTGGCCCGGAACTTTGCTTTCAGAATCGAGCTTGAAGCTGGCACGATAGAATCAAAGAGTATCGATTCTTTCGAATACACGATTTTTCATCCATCACTATCACTGGTGTATGAATTCAGCGTTATCAGCAACCGCATTTTTATTCTGCCCCGTATCGGCGTGACCTCCACAACAATCCATATTGAGGATGAAACCATTTTTCGAAACATGGACCTTATGGCAACCTGGGAAAGCGAGTTCGGCGCGCTTGCCGGAGTTGAGCCGTGTTTTCGATATAGAAAATTTGAAGCGACAATCCCTGTCAGTCTTGCCTGGACCTTTTCATCACCTGAACCGTTCGTTTTTATTGCGGTTTCAATCTCTGCAGGAATGAGATTCTGATTCATGAACACTGCGACGAGGATTTTGCTGGTTTACAGCAGTATATCAGTCTTTGCGGCGATATTGTCCGCCGGGGACAGTTCCCTGTGCGTGATACCTCTTGACGGTGCGAACGAGATTTACTACCCCCATGAGTTTCCTGTCAATACGACCGGATCATATTCAATTCTGAGCGCTGATGTCTTCGATAAGCGGTCGCTCAGGTCGCTCTTTGACAGCACCCTCAGCGAGAACAGTTTATTTGCACGATGCGACACGTCACCGCTGATTTCATTCTGGACGCGTGTCGGCTCTGAAATGGGCGACAACCTTCTCAACGCAACAGGACCGCAGCGGGACCATTTCGATAATTTCGGTATTCATTGCAACATCCCCGGTGTCCCTCTCTATGCGCTGGCGCGGTATCGCTATTCCGATCATTATTCCGACCGGTTCAATACTCTGTGGGGCGAATATGCCTCGCACAACGGCAGATGGATGGATTACTATGATGAGGGGCTCCTGAAGGACATTACCGGGGCGTATCTTTACAATAAGGATATTTTAACTGTCGAGGGAAGTTTAAAGCGGTATGGCGTCTGGGGCGCGGCCCCGTATTTTTTTACTCCACTCTATCGCAAGGGATATGCCACCGCGCATGATGCTTCTTATGATTTTGGCTTTGCCCGCACCGCGATCGGCATTGACGCTGATTTTCAGAACTGGTATTATGATCATCATACACCTGAGGAAAAAATCGACACGAGAATCGACGCGGCCTGGGTCCAGCCGTTCGCAGGCACATACAGAGGCTCGGTCAGGTTTCATTCGGAACCCCTGGCAACACCGTCACATGCTCTTTCGGTTTCAGTTGAAGACACCACGGGCGATCCGCTTTTCTGGAAAGCCGGAGCAGGGATATTCGGCAACGGACAGCCTGAGGCCGAACTGGGCTGCGGACTGAATCTACGGCACAGATTCATGGTTGACGCGACCGCACAATGGGCGTATTATCCCCGTGATGAAAATTATGTTTTTGCGGCAATACGGGACACGGTGCATTACCGGTGCGCCGGCTATGGTGCTCTTTCACTGCACGGCTCAGTTGACTACAGGGACACCCTGGTTTATCCTGTTACCTGCAGGACCTGGTATAATTTCACTGATACGCAGCTCTGGGAAATCATCGATACATCATCTGGTACGCCATCGACAATATACCAGGAGCCGCACGATGATAATATTTCGACGGCGGGCGGCGAAATGTTGTATGAAATAACGCTCCCGTTTGTCATGCTGACGTTCCGAGCGGGCGGGCATTACCGCATCGACGGGGGAAAACAGCGCATAAAACTTCCCTGGAATTGCGGCATTGATTTCTGCCTGGGTACGCGCGATCCGGAATCGATACTGGCGAACATTACACTCAATGCTGTCGGACCGGCGACAATCCGGTACAAGCACGTTCCCGACTATTCCCTGCAATCTTTTACTGCACCAGCGCATTCGGACCTGTATTTTATGCTGAGAATACCGTTTGTATCGCCGGTTTTGCGGGACCATATCAAAGCAGCGGCCCTTGTCGAAACAGGACCGGTGCATTTAGACGTGAGCAAACGAATAAAAAAACATCCTCTGGGCAATCCTGTCGGGCCGGTGATTTCGGTGAGGCTGGATGTTTCTTTTTTGTAAATATTTATTCTTCAGGGAATTGATTGCTTGGTCCTGCCATTCAAACATACGGACTGTCGGGATCAAATGTCCGGGCATCTGCCCATGCGTTTTGTCGCCTTTTAATTTCCTCTGCAATGCCGGGATCAAGCGGCCCGGCGTTTTCCACCAGCCCAATATTTTCCGTGAGGCGGCTTTGTTTTGATGTTCCGATTACAATCGATTGTATTTGCGGGATACTGCAGAGAAACCGGATTGAAAATTCAGACCAGGATGAACACCCTGCTTGCTCGAACAGCGCGGCCAGTTCTTTTCGGCGGTCGACCATTTCAGCAGGTTTTCCCGGTTTTCCCGCGAGGTGTTCGTTTGATGGTTCAACCAGGCCACCAGACAGGCCCCGGAGTGCGATTACCGGAAGGCTTTTCTGTTCGATAAGCCCCCAGGTGGCAGCATCAGTTTCCCGTTCAAGCACATTATAATAGAATGCGGCAGAGCCAAACAGGTCGTTTTGCACTGCCGGGAATGCATGGTGTGAAAATTTCTGAAATATTTCAAATGTCCAGTGCGCAACAAGGCCCTGCTCGCTGAGCGTGCAGAGCATTTCAAACATGGGGCCCTGCGAAAGGATATCATCGACAATTTCACGCTTACGGTGATCGTTTGTGGCAAGCTGGCCTATTGTCAACTGTTCGATATGGAGCCGCTCCAGCATTTCTTCGACATCCAGACGGATTTGCAGTGCATTGTAGCAGTATACTTTTCCAATCACCGGTGTTATATGCGACCGGTCTTCCCGGAAAGCGCATTTCAGCACGTTCAGCGCCTGCCCGTGATTGTACATGTGGCTGATATGGAACGCAAGGCCGGATTCCATGGCCGCTCTGGCAAGCGCAACGGATTCTTTCGTACTGTCAAACGAGCACCCCAGACCCTGCGTGCCGAGAGTCAGGCGACTGAGTCGGGGAAATGAAGAATGGTAATTGCTCATATAAGTATCGCTTTTCAATAATTGGTACGTTCAAAGCAGAACACTGAATATAATTTAAGTAAGGGACACGCGATAAAAATCCTGTTGTCGGCTATCTGTTCAATCAAATTCCTGCACCGACCGGGTCGGCCTGTAGTCGAGGACCTGTTCCGGATGTTCGATATCGACCCAGCAGTAGCGGTTGCTTGAAACAGCATAAAAGATATCGAATTTCAGGTCGGGAGGCGCGGTTATGCATCGCATAATGATTTACGTGATATCCTCGACCGAACACCATAATTGCCGGTATTCGTTGATCGGGTGGTCTTTTGCCGTTCGGGAGTGATCGTATTCCCGACACATGGACCAGACCGCATACCGCCTTCACCCATTAACCTTTTGTGTAGTCTGCCGCTCGATAATATTCCCTTTGATATCGACCGGACGTCTCGAATGGAACCGCTTTTCATTCGTGGGACTGAGTACAAAATCGAGCATGGCCTGTACCGCACTTGAGATATTGAAATTATATGATGAAATTCTTTCCCGCAGCGCATCAATGGAATCATCAAAGCTGATAATTGAGATCCGGCCCGGTACGGAAATGTTGTTTTTCTTTAAAAAATCCAGCGCCATTGCTGCAACAGGGTCGTTTGCCGTTACCCAGGCGGTGATTGCTTTATTTCTGAGTGCTTTTTCAAAAAGCGGCACGCACTGCGAATAAATTTCACCATCAACATACCGGTATAAAATTTCTTCCTGCATCCGGGGAAGCATCTGGTGCCTGAACGGATAGGGCAGTTTCTCAAGTTGTTCCCGCGTGGGCTGGAACCATGGCATGCCCTCCCGCTCACGTGCGACCATGCCAAATTCAAGCCTGCGGCTGAACCGGCTCAGGGCATAGAGCGATACTCCTCTTTCATGCCCCGCGGTTCGGAATATCCGCACAAGTCCGTCATACCGCTTGACCGACCAGTCAAGTTTGTGAAACGGAGAGATATAAGCAATGTTATAATGGCCGAGTTCAAGAAGGTATTTTGCCACGTGACGCGCGCATGCTGCGGTAACCGATACGGTAAACTGGCGGAACCGGGGCGACTGGAGAGCAAACGAGGGAAGGTTTTGTCCACCAAGCATATCAAGGATCGCAACCGGTTTTTTGAAAAGAAAAAGCGTGCTGAGCACATTATCGTATTGATACCGTGGGGGCTGCATTTTTGCCGCATAGATAAATCCCATAGTATTTCCACAGTTTTCAAGGTGCATTGAAGAATGATCCGCGAGATTGATATACCTGAGCTTGTCCTTTTCCATCTGGACACCGATAATTTCAAGGCCGACATTGCGGCGCGCACATTCGTTTTCGAGCCTATGAACAAATTCTTCATCAACACCAGGTCTCAATATCATTTCTCCATACAGTGAAACAGGTTCAAGAAGAACTATTTTCGTATTCCTATTTTGTGAAGACAGCAGTGGTACGGCATAACCTCGTCGCAGGGGCTCGAGAATTCCCTCGGCAACCAGAGCGCCGAGCGCCTTGCGCAATGTCTGAAATGAGGTGCGGTATTTTAATCGAAGCTCTTTTGCTGTTGGAAGTGCCGTGCCCGGTGGGTAAACTCCGTTAAGGACATTCATTTCGATACATTTCTTTATGCGGCGCCAGGGAGAAAGAAGCGGTTCTGACGGTTGTTCTCTTTGCCCGGGCAGCCCGGATTCTTCATTCAACGGAGGATTGATAAAAATGCCATATCCCCGCACACAGCTTACAACCCCCCGGTCCCGGTATACGCCGACCGCTTTGGCCATAGTTGTCAATGCAACACCGCACTCCTGTGCCATTGCTGCTATTGACGGAAGCTTGCTGTGGCCTGGGCGCGCGCCTCTGTCTGCAATACGGTTTTGCAGATAGTTAAACGCATTCTGCAGAGGGGGGGATGTGTTCATATAGTTAAAATAGATAACAGCACATAATACTATAAAACGAATGCGCAGTTTGCCGACAATAGTTTCTATCGGGCAGCAATCCGGCGTTGCACGATTGTGCCCGTGATTGTGATTGGCTTCCCGCCTTTTTTGCGTTTCGATGAAAGCGGGCGATGAATGAAATTGAGCAGTTCGTTTTTCAGCGCCGCTAAACAGCAATTATCACTGGATAATGAATCTCTGCTGAATCATTATTCCATTGGAAACAATAGAAACCATATATATATTCCGGCTGCGAATTCATGGTTGCCGAATCGGTGAATCGTGTCCAGCGCTCCGCTATAGTGAGCAACTGTCGAGCCGTCGGGACGGAAAATCCGGATACGGTACGGCCCTGAATTTCGAGGCATG
>WJKA01000555.1 GCA_014729375.1 Chitinivibrionales bacterium | reverse complement strand
CTATTTTCACCAGTACCGGCGAATCGATTGCCCTCAAGGACAACAGCTTCGACCTGGTAATCATGTGTGAGGTAATTGAGCATGTAGAAAATCCCGATCGGGTACTCCGGGAAATACGCAGAATTTTGCATCCTGATGGAAAACTGATTATCAGCTTTCCAAATTATCTGAATGCACTGTATCTGGCAATTCTTGTTTTCGGTGAGGTTCTCAACAAACCGAACTGGCTTGACCGCCAGGTGGTTGACCGCTCGGTATTTTATCCTTTCATGCTTCAAAAGCTCAAAAAGCACGGTTTTTCCAAGCTCGACGTTATTGGCAAAACATACGGTCATTTAAAGATTCCTGGTTTTCGATGGATAGAAAAGCTGGAAAACCCGCTTAATGCCTGCAAATTGCATTTTTTGTCGTTTCATCCGGTGATTTTGCTCCAAAAATGCTGATTTCAATTAGTAAAAGCTAATCCCATGAAAATCCTTCATTGCATATACGACAACCCATCAAATCCCTGGCTCGGGGGCGGTGGCGCTGAAGGCACTTTTGCCAGTGCCCGGTTTATGGAATCAAAGGGACACCAAACTACTATTCTGTGTGCCGGTTTCAAAGGCGCCCCGGGAAAGACCAGTGAATCGTTTGGTGAAATAATCCATGCTGGTATTGGTGTTTCTTATCTTCTTTCAAGATTATCATATTCTGTTTTCTCGTTTTTTTATATTGTGCGAAAGTATAGAAATTATGATCTGATCGTTGATGACACCTCGCCGTTTTCCCCGACATTTTCTTTTGTATTTTCAAAAAGAATTCCGGTGATAGCAAATATCCGTAACATATTCGGACTCCATATTGTTAAAAAAAAGCCTGTTGCCGGTATTGCCGCGATACTATTCGAATATCTGATTCTTCATTGTTATTGCACCTACATTGTTGTCTCGCCCTATATGAAAGAATACATTCCACGAAAAAAGAAGTGCGAGATACTACCAAATGGAATAAATTTTGAAGAAATCCCTGATCTGAGCAACGATACTAAAGAGTTGTACATTGCTTTTCTGGGCCGTATTGAGATCTACCAGAAAGGCCTTGATATACTGGTCCAGGCAATTTTTTCGCTGGAAAACCTTCTCCGGGAGAAAGGGGTCACCGTTGAATTTGCCGGGAGCGGGAACGATGAGCAAGCTTTCAAGCAACTGATCGCTCAAAATAAATTGGAAGAAATATGCCATTGTATCGGCCGGATAGAAGGTGATGAGAAATATCATTTCCTGGCAAGAGCCATGTTTTGTGTGTGTCCGTCCCGGTACGAAGCCATGCCGCGGGTCCCGTTGGAAGCGCAGGCGTGCGGCACACCGGTGATTGCAAGTGATATACCATCATTCAGGTTTGTTGTAAAGAACCACGAAAGCGGTATTCTGGTAGAACCGGAAAATATCCCCCGGCTTGAAGAATCGCTGAAAGATCTGGTCCTTAATGATGAAAAAAAAATTCTTTTTGGAAAAAATGCTGTAAATTTCAGCAGAAAGTTCCAGAGAAATATTTTTCTCAATGATCGTATGCAAATGTATAAAAATACCATAAAAGCTTTTCGGTAAAGATTTTTTTCAATGTGTGGAATTTGCGGAATACTCGATTTTAAAAGAGCACCCGTCGATCCGGACCTGATCCGTCGAATGACCGATATTATGAAGCATCGCGGTCCTGATGATGCGGGGCATTATTTCGACGAGGGCATTAGCCTGGGGCACAGGCGACTCTCAATTATTGATATTGCAGGAGGACATCAGCCGCTGTGCAATGAAGATAAAACCGTGTGGGTAGTGTATAACGGCGAGATATACAATTACAAAGAACTTCGCAACGACCTCAGGAAAAAAGGACATGTTTTTGCCGGCAATACCGATACTGAAGTAATCGTCCACGCGTACGAAACATACAAAGAAGAGTGCGTCAGTCATTTCCGCGGGCAGTTTGCTCTGGCGGTCTGGGATACACAAGCCCGTACTCTTTTCCTTGCCCGGGACCGTCTTGGCATCAAACCGCTATATTATGCAACTTGTGCGAACAGGTTCATATTCTCATCGGAAATAAAATCACTCCTGCTGGCAGGTCACACACCTTCAATTGACATTGAAGCATTAAACAAGTATCTGGCGCTGGGATATGTATGGGGAAAACAGACATTGTTTGCAGGTATTCAGAAACTGGAACCCGGCTCCTGTCTGCATATTAACGACCAGGGAAATGCTCGCCATTCCCGTTACTGGGATTCGAGCAGTATTGCATTTGGCCAGGAAGGGTCATTTAAAGATTATTCGGAAAAAACAGCATCGGTTTTGCACAAAGCAACATCGCTCCGTCTTATAAGCGATGTCCCTCTGGGAGCATTCCTTTCAGGAGGCCTGGATTCATCCATAATGGTCGCTCTCATGGGTAAAGCCTCCCCGGATCCGGTTGAAACATTTTCGGTTGTTTTTTCCGATGATGAATATGATGAATCGCCGTATTCCAGCCTTGTCGCCCGGCATTTCAATACCAGACACCATATTCTTAAAGGTGAAGACAGTGTTTCTGAAATACTTGAGAATGTTGTCTGGCATCTTGACGAACCGCTGCCCGATTGCGCAACGATCCCTACGTATACCATGTCGAGGCTCACCAGGCAATTTGTAAAAGTTGTGCTTTCCGGCGACGGAAGTGATGAAATATTTGCCGGGTATAACAAATATCTTCTTTTGCATTACATGAACCGTATTCACAATTCACCATTTCGTTTGGCGAACAGGCTTTTTGAGCACCGCCTTAAATTAAAATTAAATCCGAACAGACATATTCCGGGAGCAATCAACGACCCCTGCACCGCCTATCTCTCCCTGTTGTCATCATTCTCCCCTCATGAACGTACGGAAATTATTTCCAGTCCTGGCAATGTGATCAACAATGAAAAAACAATCTTCGAAACTATCGACAGGAAACTCCCTGCCCTGACGCAATTGCAACTGATAGACCTGCTCGGCTGGCTGCCGTCGGACATTCTCCTGAAAGTAGACAAAATGGGTATGGCATGGGGCCTTGAAACAAGACTGCCGTTTCTTGACCACCTTCTTGTTGAACTTGCATTCTCGATGCCTCATCGATTCAAGCTGAATCTGCTTTCAGGCAAACATATTTTGAAAAAAACATTTTCCGATTACCTTCCACAGAAAATTACAAAGAAAAAGAAACACGGATTCAATTTTCCTTTTGAACAGTTGATTTCTCAGCAATATGTTGATACATTATTCAAAGAATCGAGTTTATATCAGCTCATAAACAAACAAAAGACAATGGAGATTATCAAAAATCGTTATAGTCAGCCATTATACGGAAATCAATTCAGGACCCTGTTTTTTCTTTTTCTGTGGAATAAAATATTTGTGGAGGAATTCGAAAGGTCCGGCAGGAAAAACAAAAAAAGCCAATGAAACGTTTCAGTTTTCTCAAATATCTGCTTGCTGCTATTCCCATTATCTGGATATTCTCCCGGATTAATTTCAAGGATCTTACCTTTGTTATCGCCCAAACATCCTGGTGGACAATTCCCGTTCTTTTGCTGAGCAACCTCCTTGTCCTGTTCCTTCAGGGTATTCGATGGTGGCTTCTTATCAGGACATTTCTCCCCGAGGTATCGCTTACGCGGACCTTGTCTTTTCATTTCATCGGGGTGTTTTATTCGGTAATCCTCCCATCAAGTGCCTCACAGGATTTTGTACGCGCAATCCTAATTTCAAGAGAACAGGATTACAGCGTTATCTGGGCATCAACCTGGATTAGCAGGCTCCTCGGTATGATCGTCCTCTTTATCTTATCCCTTTACGGCTTTTTTTCCTTATCAGATACAGAAACCGTAAAAAGCCTTGAATACCTTGTTATTTCTTTTTTCATCATTCTCTGCATTTTCATTGCGCTCTCTTTCTCAAAACGAACGACCCGTCCGTTCAGGGGCTTGATAAAAAAAATATCGCCGGCAAAACTATTTTCCGGTTTCGAAAGAATCAGAAACGGCATTTATCTTTACAGAGAAAGGAAAAAGGACATAGCCCTTGTGTTCATTATTACGCTGTGCACCCACCTGATCCTTTTTATTTCTGCGGCATTTATAATACTTGGAATAAGCGGCAAGCTCTTTATTGCCGAAGCGCTGGCATATATTCCACTCATAGAATTCGCATGTATGACAGTCCCGATTACGCCCAACGGAATGGGACTGCGGGAATTGCTGTCCAAAGCAATGTTCGATCACCTGGGATTATCGAGCGAACAGCTCGGGGTATATATTCTCGTTTTCCTTTTTTCCACGCTGCTCAGGTTGACAGGAGGAATTCCGCTCCTGTTTCTCAAATCGAAAAAATCAGGCTTGTCGCGGCAGCACAAAAATCACATGTAAATCATGAAACCGGACTACGATGCTTTCTTTATTTTGTCCTGTTTATTTTGAGATTGTGGTTTCGCAATAAACGCTGCAATAATCCAGTAAATGATCATGCCGATTATAACCGGAAACGAAATCATGGCCGCGGTACGCAGATATTGCGACCGGGGGCGCATTTCGACCGTGTGGGTGCCCTCGGGAAAATAGACGGCCATCCATGCATAGTCGGCCCGGTAAATCTTTGATTGTGTACCGTCGATAAAGATCTCCCATCCGGGATAATAAACTTCGGATATCCGCAAAAAGCCATCTCGCGGAGCATTGACCACTGCTCTCCGGTAATTGACACTGTATTTTTCCCAGGCAACCGAGTATGAAGGGTATAGCGGGCCTGTTGAATCGGTTTCAACAAAAGGAGCTGGAGTCTTTTGGGGTTTCTCCATCAACCCCACGGCATGACGGATATCATACGTCCCTTCACGTAATGCCCGCAAAATTTCAGTTTCATCGAACAGTTTGTATCCCGGCACAAACGACAATCGCCCCAGCGCTCCTGAATTCTGAATAGTCAGTATTCTGCCTTTCTGGCGGGTCAGAATATATCGGGCATTGGCAATATTTAAAAAATTGTTACCTTTTTTCAGGTTTGACGGCACCAGATATGTTTTGCCGTCCGGACGCCTGTCGATCAAGCCCTGAAAAAAATGTGCATTAGCCCGGTCTCCCCTGAATTTCCTGTACCACCTGAGTTCATTATCATGAAAACCGGTGATCCCCTCAAGGCCGTGGATACCTTCACCATTTTGCGTAAGTGCTCCCGGCAATGAAAAACACCTGAACGGCGCTTTGTCCATCCTGTCTGCCAGATCGGCCAGTTCCTGTTCGGTGTAGAAATATGGACGAGCACTTACTGCTTTGATAAAATTACTGTCCACCCGCGCTGCATCGGTTATACCGATGATTGCAATTACAACAGCGAATACGGTTTTATTGACTTTGCCTGCTATCAATGCCCACAGCATGAGCAGCGCGGCAGCGGCAAAAAACCACCAGAGCCAGAGCATGGGTACGAAATTTTTGTCGAAATTCATTTCAAAAGCCTGTGCTTTTTCAGGATCACCAAGCGATTCCGAGAGTGCAGAGGCAACAGACGATGTAAATCCTTTCATAGAGAACAGCAGCGTGAGTGCGGTAATCGCGGCCAGCGCAATGAACAGGCCCTTTTGCCACTTTTTCCGCGCAGACTCTTCCATTGATGCAAATTTTCCCCTGAACACATCGATAAAAAACAGGCCGGTTAGGAGCGCAAAGCCGAATGACGCCCAGAACATCATCATGCTGGCCGCGCGGAATTTTTTTACTCCGGGAACCAGGTGATAGGCAAGATGAAACACCGGCGAATGCGCGCCGAGACTGTACAATACAGCCAGAACGACAATCGCGCCCCAGAATATCCGCCACGGTTTCGGGCGGGAAACAACGCTGATTATCCCGAACAGGGTGATCATCGCACCCGCATAATCAGAATTGAGCTTGAACGGATTACTTCCCCAGTAATATTCGAGCCAGTTGACAAACTCCGGTATCCAGAGCGAGATAAATTCTTCCCAGTGAAGGGACCATGAGGCAGCAAAATCAAATCCCCGGTCAACCCCGCGTACCGAATACGCACCGCGCACAAACATGAATGTCGGGTACAACTGCAAAAACGCCATGGCCAGCCCGAGAAAAACGGCAAGCCAGAAAAATCCACCGGCAGGAATAAGCCCCGTGATATTTTTCTCTTCTTTCCATTGCAGAAACAGAAATATTACCCAGTACAGGAACAATCCCCACAGCATGAAATAGGTCAACTGCACGTGCGAGGTCAGCAGACACGCGGCAATGCCCAGCGCCAGCAAAGTCGAATTAAGCAATCCCGGCTTTTCCATAAGCATTTTCAGCCGCCATACAACAAAAGGAAGCCAGGCAATAATAAACATTTTACCGTCATGACCGGGATAGGTATGTGAAATAAACTGCGGATTGAGCATATACAACACCGCGCCGATACATGCGATGAGCGGGGGCGCGCCGAACCCCTTGAGTAGCAGAATATAGAAAAATATGCCGGCAAGCAGTACATGAAGGATCAATTTGATACCAAGCGCGCGGTGAATTGGAAAGATAATGTGGATCAGTATTGACGGCGGATAAAAGGCGTCGCCAAACGATGCATCAATCGAGGGCATGCCGCCGAGACGGCACGAAAACCACGTTGGAAACTGATGGTCTTCGATGACTGAATTCCTGAAAAAAACCTTCGAGTCAAGCCCGCCGATCTGGTCGGTGCTGTAAAGCATCTTGTCGGAAAAAATGAATTGCGAATACAGCGCTATCGTGATTAGCGCCAGAACCCCGATGTGGATATAATGATTGTTCGACAGAGAGCTGAGTTTGCCTGCCAGCCCATTGTCTGGTGCTTGCGTTTTTTCATTTTTTGATGACACACATTCTCCTTCAGTTATTCGCCGGTACCGCGTTTTCCTGTATTATATTTATAGAAACTATCAAAGGAAAATATTATGAAACAAATCATCGCGGCAATTCTTGCCGTCTCAGCCCTGTTTGTGTCGTGCAGAGAAAAAGAAAATGAAACAAAAAAAGCCCCTAAGGGAAAAGCGGACACTACGGTACGGCAGTCCACCGGCAGACGTGATTTTTCACTTGATACGGCTGCATTGTTCAACCGTTTGCTGGCGCTTGAGGATTCTGTTCGAAAAGAAAGCTCCAACCGCGAGCTGATCGAAAAACTGCTTGAAACGTCATTTGATTCGATTTCAGGTTCATTTTATTCTGTCGGCAAAGGCATTGCAAATCCAGAGCATCCCGATGCCGCCCGGCAACAGGCCCGGAAGCGCGCAGCAGTCACCGATGCCAGGCGATGGGCGCTGTATCTCAAAAGCTGGCACCACGGCTCGGATATCTCGTTCGGCGATTCAATCAGTGGTAAAATCACTTACAGCTCAGTGATTGCAGAAAGGGACGGCAAAGACACGCTCCTGCAACTGGTCCAGGTTCCCGTGGGAAGTGTGGTGGCTGAGTATTGAAACCATGCCATAACCCGACGACACGGTGACATTCTTTAATTTTCAGCGGGGGCGTGATGCACGGTACATATTAGCCACACCACCATATTGTCGCGCTATTCTTCCTTCAGTGCTCCCAGCACAACATTATCGATGAGCCTGGTTCCGGATTCGGTTGTTCTGCACGCGACAGCGACAAGCGCGGTTGTTTTGATGTGATCAAGAGGTTTCAGCAGGGTCGTATCAACAATTTCACAGTATTCCGGCCGGAAAAAACGGGCTTCTGCAAAACGGGATTCCAGGAATGACTTCAATGACTGCGCGGAGCGTTCCCCTTTTTCAAAAGCCTGTTCAACAAGATGCAATGCCTGATAGATACGCGGTACATCATCGCGTTCGCTTTTTGTCAGATATGCGTTCCGGGAACTCACCGCAAGCCCGCCGGGCTCCCGCACAGTGGGCGCAACGACAATCGTAACGGGTACATGCAAATCGTCAATCATGCGCTGTATAACAATTGCCTGTTGCGCATCTTTTTGTCCGAACACGGCATAGTCGGGTTGTACAATATTGAAAAGCTTTAAAACAATAGTCGTGACTCCCCTGAAATGCCCGGGGCGGCTTGCGCCGCATAACCGTGAAGTGATATCAATAACAGCAACCCGGGTCAGGTAATTTTCCGGATACATATCGCTGCTTTTCGGCGCAAAAAGCAGGTCACAGCCTTCTCTCCCGGCCGCGTCACAATCCTTTTCAAACGGACGGGGATATTTCGCGTAGTCCTCCGAGGGCCCGAATTGGGCCGGATTAACAAAAATACTGACCGCACAGATATCAGCTACCGCCCGGGCTTGTCGGATCAGCGAAAAATGGCCTTCGTGCAATGCGCCCATGGTGGGAACGAACCCGATTGTACGGCCCTTGCGTCTGATCGACCGGCACAACGTCTGCATCTCAATCGGATCGGTATGAATGTCCATAACAGAATGTCTCGCGCATCATATTTTCTGCCGTTTTTTCTCTTCACCGGCAAGCTTTAAACGATCGTCTTTTGCAAGCGGCTGATAAAAATTTATGCCGGATTTTGTCTGAAGTATCTGGCCGGTAATCTCATCAAGGTCGCTTTGATTGTTGACAAAATCAATATCGTTTGTATTGATAATCAATACAGTGGATCCGGTATAATGAAAAAAGAAATGATTATAGGCCTGATTGAGGTTCTCGATATATGAAGCATCCATGTTGTTTTCATACGACCGCCCGCGATTTTCGATCCGCTTCAGAAGAATGTCGGTTGATGCCTGGAGATAAATTACAAGATCGGGGCGGGGAATTTCACGCTCGAGGATTCCGGCCACGGTATTATACAGCGCCATTTCATTCTCATCAAGGTTGACACTGGCGAATATCCGGTCTTTGGCAAACATGTAGTCCGCAATAGCGGTCTCGTGAAACAGGTCCTGCTGAATAAACTCCTCGGAGAGCTGCCGGTACCGGGAAAGAAGAAACCAGAGCTGGGTCTGAAAAGCATACATCTGCTTGTTTTTGTAAAACTGCGAAAGAAACGGGTTTTCTTCAACCTGCTCACAAATTGTCCGTGCTGAAAAACGCTCTGCAAGGAGTCTGCACAATGATGTTTTCCCCGCGCCGATCACTCCCTCGATACAGATATGATTAAATACAGGCTTTTCCGGATCAGACATATACAATCACCATGTTTTAGCTGATAATAATCAATTCAATATATCTTCATTGAAAAAACGAATGTTCTGTTTGCGTATTCTTTCATTCATGTGTTCGTACAACTCATGTACTGTTGTATTCAGTCCCGGGATAATCATATCTGATGCAATCTGATTAAGTCCTTCGATACAGAACCGCCTTCCGGCAATTTCCGGGTGGGGAACAACAAGATCGTCATCATTGATAATTTGATTGCCGAACAACAGGATATCTATGTCCGCAGTCCTGGGCATACGATCACCCTTTGAAATGCGCCCTAGGTCCACTTCAATTTCCCGGCTCTTCACGAGCAACTCCCGGGCAGAACCAGTATAGGTACCGCCGATTATTACATTAATATACCATTTTTGAACACCCGGAACACCAATCGGCTCGGTTTCCATTATCAGCGATTTCCGGACCGGAGGAACAAGGACTTCCGCCAGCGAGGAAACCATCGTATCAACATAGTTTTTTCGATCACCTCTGTTACTTCCGCAACTCAGAAATGCCATTGGTCGTTTCAGGGAACCACCTCGTATCAGGGATTTGCACGGAAATGCATCAATTTAATCTGTCCGAATTGTTTCAGTTGTTCGTAGATCTCGCTTTTCCTTCCGACTGCTGCGCCGACAAAGCAGGTGCGTGAAAAATGTTTTTTCATTATTTCGTTGATTCTGTTTACGGTCAAAGATTCAAGCCGCTCACCGAATTTTT
>WJKA01000554.1 GCA_014729375.1 Chitinivibrionales bacterium | reverse complement strand
AGCTGGAAAATCCGCAATATCTCCGAAAAGGCCAATCCCTGCATTATTTATCAGAATATCCAGCTTCTCTGTATTTGTGGCAATCGTATCAAACAATGCGGCAACATCCTGCTCACGGGACACATCTGCAACGGCTGTTGTTATTGTACCTCCGGCATTTCGTATCTCTTTTGCGAGTGATTCAAGCCGGTCCGATGATCGCGCGCAGGCAACAACATGAATGCCCCGGCCAGCAAGATGCACGGCAATGCTTTTGCCGATACCCCGGCTCGCACCGGTAATCAATGCCGTCTTGTTTTGTACAGGTGAAGTCATCGTTTTGTGGAATTGTTTTATTTCATTTCTTCATTTTTCGGAAGTTTTGCTTTGGTGTCAAATTCGACGCCGCGGGACCATTCATTGCTGTTCCACTGCCATTTCGGGTCCTTGAATTTTTCCGGGCAGCATTGCTCGATCGTGAAACGGAGCGTTGAATCCAGCCCGGCCTCATAGAGGCTTTTTGTCAATTGAAGGTTTTCGATTTTCAGGCCGATTGCACCCAGGAGATTGGCTTCATTGAAATACGTGCCGGTAATAATTGCATCGGTCAGGTCCGCGCCGGACAAGTCCGCTTTTTTGAGATAGGCGCCGGAAAGGTCTGCACCCTCAAGGTTTGCATTGCGGAGGTTTGCATTACGCAAATCCGCGCTTTTCAGGTTGGCATTCGATAAATTGGCCCCTTCGAGCCCGGCATTGCTGAGATCAGACTCCATCAACTGTGCCCCGGCATAACTGATTGCCGCAGTGTCCACGGGATTTTTGCTCCTGATAATGGTTTCCAGCAGTTTCTGCTCGGACATGCACGCGGTTTTTTCGCCATTAATATATCCGTATACCAGCTTGACTCCTCTGGCATTGGCGGAACCGGCCCTGTCGGTACATAAAAAGATTTGAGGCTTTTCATCGGCAAAAACGATTGTATTCAGTGAGACAATCAGTGCTGTAAGGGCAGTAAATAAGCGTTTGCATGCATGCATAAGCAGTTCTCCTTGTTACGTTGCCTAAAACATAAGCCTGCATATTCCGACTGAGGCGAGCACGCCGACAGTATCTGCTGTCAGTGCTGCAGGAAGTGCGTGACGTGTGTTTTTTATACCCACTGCACCGAAATATACGGCCAGAACATAGAATGTGGTTTCGGTTGATCCCTGCATGGTGGAGACAAGGGTCGAGACAAAGCTGTCGGGATTCTGGCTGACAATATCGGACATTATGCCGAACGAGCCGCTTCCCGACAGCGGTCGCATCAGTGCCACGGGAAGCGCTTCTGCGGGCAAGCCGATACGCGACGTAAGCGGGTTGAGTACTGCAACCAGGAAATCAAACGCGCCGCTCGCCCGGAACATGCCGATAGCAACCAGGATAGCAACCAGGAACGGGATTATTCTCACCGCAGTCTGAAAACCGTCCTTTGCCCCCTCAGTGGCGGCTTCATACACCCGTACGCCTTTCAGGTAGCCGTAAATAAGGAAAAATCCCATGAGCATTGGCAGAAGCCAGAATGAGTAGAGTTCTTTTAAGAATGCTGCTTGAGATTCGACGGTAATCATGCGGTATACTATTGCTCCGGCGAATGCAGCAATAGCTGCATATATTATGGTTTTGCCGATAATTCCCGGCGGTACAAGCTCCTTTTTGGAATTATCTGTTCCGGCCGATTGTTCATCCGGCTCTTGCGGCTGTCCGGGGCCCGGCTTTATAACGGTTTCGTCTCTTTGTGCACGCCATTCAAAATATTTTGCCATACAGATTGCGGTTATTGTCGAGCACAGGGTTGCGAGAAATGAGCTGGGGATAATTGCCGATGGATTCGATGCGCCTGCGGCTGAGCGGATTGCAATGACCCCGCCGGGAAACAGCGCGATATTTGACGTGTTGATTGCAAGAAAGAGGCACATGGCATTGGTTGCAGTCCCTTTTTCTTTATTGAGCGAATCGAGTTCTACCATTGCTTTGATTCCCAGCGGTGTTGCCGCATTGCCCATACCAAGAGCATTTGCCGCAAAGTTCATGATCATGGCCGACATGGCTGGATGGTCTTCCGGGACCTGGGGAAACAGGCGGACCATCAGGGGGCGGATTCCCCGTGCAATTGCCCGTGTAAGGCCGCCTTGTTCGGCAACCTTTGTTAAACCGAGCCAGAATGCCATGAATCCTATAAGGCCGATAGCGAGATTGACTGCGGATTTGGCGCTTTCCATGAAAGCCGTGACAGTTGCTTCCATTTTTCCGGTGTACGCGGCGGTAACGACGGCAATCAGAACAAGCATGAGCCAGACAATATTTACCGGTGCGGGCTTTTTATCCATAGTATTAGAATATAAATTCAGTTGATAGTGAAATTGAATTATCGATAGATATCGAAATCATGCAGAACAGCAAAAGACACGCACGCGGAAACTCCTTCCCGAATCCGTTTGGTCACTATATTATTCTACAAGTTGACTGTAATGGTTATACAGCCGTCTGATATTGGCTACATAGGTAACCGGTTCCTTGCCCCGGCAATATCCGTAGCGGGCTTTCCGTGCGTATTCGGGTTTTGCGAGGAGGAGCATTGCCTGTTCGACATTTTCGAACCAGACGGTGTTATCAAGATTCAAATCTGCCGCCAGCCTGCGCGCGTCGATAACATGGCCATAGCCTGCATTATATGATGCCAGTGCAAAGTGATACCGGTCCTGGAACGGAATCCCCTTGTCGAATCGTTCGATAAGCTGTCGCATGTATTTTGTGCCGCCGTGCACATTGGGTTTTGGTCTGGTGATATCGCCGACCCGCAGCTCGTTTCCGGTAGCCGGCATAATCTGCATGAGTCCGACCGCACCCACCCAACTGCGTGCATCCGGATTGAATTTTGATTCCTGATAGGTCTGCGCGGCAACCATCCGCCAGTCCAGATCATATTTCCGGCTGTATTTTTTCATGATTTTATCATAGGAAGAAATTTTGCCATGCGTATCAGCTCTTTCGGATGAACGTGCCTGTGCGATCCTTGTATGGCTCTTGAAATATTTATTGTAAAGCATATTTGAATGGAGACCCCTTGGCTTGTAACTCGTATTTGTAAAAAATGCGTTAATGGAGTCGCGAAGTTGTTTCGAAGATTTCCTTACTGCCCAGGCAATGTGCTGCGTATCGCTTACCGGAAAAGCAATGGCCAGGTTTTGCAAATACATGAGCTGCATGCGGGCAATATAATCATCGGAAATTGTAGCTTCATAGGTACCATCCGAAACCCCGGCCAGTATTTCTTCGGTTTCCATGTTTTCGGGTACAAATTCAACCCTGCATTGTATGCCGGTATTTTTTTGAAAGAGCGTAATCGTCCGATAATAGGTGCTGCTTTTACGCATGGAGAGGGTCACATTTTTCAGGGATGCGGAGTCCGGCACGGAAAGATTT
>WJKA01000553.1 GCA_014729375.1 Chitinivibrionales bacterium | reverse complement strand
TCCCACGACAATCCGCAGCCCGCGCCTGTCCGACTCATCGCGGAGCAAAGATATGCCTTCAATGGTCTTCTGGCGTATATGTTCTCCCATTCTTTCAAGAAGCGTCGATTTATTAACCATGAACGGTATTTCCGTAATGACAATTTGTTCTCTGTCGCCCGAAAGTTTTTCAATCTCAGCTTTTGCTCTGACAATCACTCTTCCTTTACCGGTCTTGTACGCCTCGACAATTCCGTCTCTGCCATAAATAACCCCCCCCGTTGGGAAATCCGGGCCCGGAATATACTGAAGCAGTTCCGGGAGTTCAATATCAGGATTATCAATTGTTGCCGTAACAGCATCGAGAACCTCATCTAAATTATGCGGGGCCATGTTGGTTGCCATACCCACGGCAATACCGGTACCACCATTAACAAGCAGGAACGGTATTCTTGCCGGAAGCACGAGCGGTTCACTGGTGCTGTCGTCGTAGTTCGGGACAAAATCGACCGTTTCCTTATCGATATCCGCAAGCATTTCTTCGGCCATCCGGCTCATCCTGCATTCGGTATATCTCATTGCCGCAGGCGGATCGCCGTCAACGGAACCGAAGTTTCCCTGGCCATCAACCACCGGATACCTGAGGGAAAAGGTCTGCGCCATCCGCACAAGCGTATCGTATACCGCGGAGTCTCCGTGGGGATGATACTTACCGATCACATCACCAACCACTCGGGCGCATTTTTTATGCGCTTTGTTGTGCTGAAGTGAAAGTTCCTGCATCCCATAAAGCACCCTGCGGTGAACCGGCTTCAAACCGTCACGGACATCGGGCAATGCCCGTGCCGTAATCATACTCATCGAATAATCGAGGTATGACTTCTGCATCTCATCTTCAATAAAAACAGGTATCTGCTTTTCGCCGTCAGGCATGGAAACATCTCCTTGTCAGGAATTAAACTGGTTCTCAAGCAAAGCGAGGCTTTTCAGCGCGCCTTGTGAGGTTGCGTCAAAATCAAGCGGTGTAACAGCAATGTAGTTATTCATTACGGCTCGTGAATCATATTCATCAGTGGATTCAACATTTTTTTTCTCTCCATAAATGTAAAACGCATCGTTTCCCCGGTCGTCCTGTACACAGCGATACCGGTCGTCAAAAAAGGCCAGGCTCTGCCGCGTTACTTTTACTCCCCGGCACTCATCGAGCGGGCACTCGGGAAAGTTGACATTAAAAAATATGCGGTTGTTTTCCCGGGTCAGAACATCATTGTACCTGCTGAGAATTATATCTAATATTTCAACCGCCCTGGCCGAGTAGTCTGCGACATATTCGGCACCTCGTTCCCCGGTCGAGAAAGCAAAACTCGGAATCTGCCAGAATGCCCCCTCCCGCGCAGCCGCAACAGTGCCTGAATAAAAGCCCGAGGTCCCGGAATTTTCACCGATATTCATCCCTGAAACGACAATGTCCGGCTTAGTCTTGAGTAAATGGCTTACGGCAAATTTTACACAGTCCGACGGTGTCCCTTTAATGGCATATCCTGAAAGTGTTCCGCTTGCGCCGTGCACTTCAGCAAAATACAGCGGTGATATAAACGTAAATGCATGACTGACACCGCTCTGTTCACTTTCCGGCGCGGCTGCAACGACTGTATATCTTTTTTTCAGCGCAGCATACAGGCTACTGATTCCCGCCGACCCGAACCCATCATCGTTTGTTAATAATACGGTTTGTTTTTTCTGCATATGTTTTCGTCAAATTTACACGTCAAGATTTTGTACTTTTTCTGCATTTTCTTTGATAAAACGCCGTCGCGGCTCTACCTCTTCTCCCATCAGCATAGTAAATATCCGATCGGCCTCGACCGAATCTTCCAGCTTAACTTTCAGCAATCTTCTCGTTTCCGGGTTCATGGTTGTTTCCGCAAGCTGGTCCGGGTTCATTTCACCGAGCCCTTTATACCGTTGAATTCCAATGCTTTTTCTCTCGCTCCATTCCTGAAGTACTGCATCTTTCTCCTGATCGGTAAAAACATAGCGTTCCTCTTTGCCGGACTTGATTTTATACAGGGGTGGCTGTGCAATATATACATATCCTTGTTCAATCAACTGAGCCATATGGCGAAAGAAAAACGTTAAAAGCAGGGTCCTGATATGTGCACCGTCAACATCGGCATCAGTCATGATAATAACTTTGTGATATCGCAGCTTGTCAACATTAAATCCATCCTCTTCTTCATTTCCTCCAAATCCTGTCCCGAGCGCCTGCACCAGGGCCTGAATTTCATCATGCGAAATCACCTTATCCACTCGCGCTTTCTCCACGTTGAGGATTTTTCCTTTGAGCGGGAGAATGGCCTGAAAATTACGGTCCCGTCCCATTTTAGCGCTTCCGCCCGCGCTGTCTCCCTCGACAACGAATATTTCACAATTTCCAGGGTCTTTTTCGGTGCAATCAGCCAGTTTTCCCGGCAATCCGCCGCCGTCCATAACCGTCTTGCGCCGTGCCAGTTGACGGGCTTTTCGAGCGGCCTCCCTGGCGATAGCGGAATTTATGCATTTTTCGCAGATCTTTTTGGCAATCTGCGGGTTCTCTTCAAGAAATTCGCCGAATGTCTCATTCATCGCCGACTCCACAATTCCCATAATTTCGGAATTGCCCAGACGGTGCTTTGTCTGTCCTTCAAACTGAGGGT
>WJKA01000552.1 GCA_014729375.1 Chitinivibrionales bacterium | reverse complement strand
GGAAAAGGAGGAAATGGTGGCATTGGAGCCGATGGAAGTATTGGTGGTTATTCATATGGATTATTAGGATTTCAAACAAACCATTCCATATTTAATTCTATTACCTTAGAGGATATTAGTGGGGGAGATAAAGGACTTGCGGGATTAGGTGGAACCGCTGGTTTGAATGGTTTAGGTTTGGGAATGTATTTAGAGGAAGCAAATAATAATTCCTTTTCAAATAGTTCAATAAAAAACATAATCTCTGGTTCCAATGATGCTTCATATGGCCTCTATTCATATCAATCTCATTACAACAATTGGTACAACAATTCAATATCTACGGGCATCAGCCAAAATGCTTACGGTACATATCTTGCATCATCTAATTCGCATATTTTTAAAAACAATAATTTAACCTCAGGTCCTGGCTTTCAAGGAGATGATGGGGGAACTGATCTTTATGCCAACGGAAAAACTGGTGGTAACACTTATGGATTGTATATTGAAAATTCAATTCAAAATAAATTCTTGAATAACAGTATAATCTCAGATAATGCAGGAAATGGAGGAAATGGTGGGACTGGAACATATATAAACGGAGGAGATGGAGGAAATTCCTATGGAATCTATTTCTTATATTCAGATTTGAATTCATTTCACAATAATTCAATCTGTTCAGGGGACGCAGGAAATGGAGGTGATGGTGGCACAGGCATGTACTCAAGTGGGGGCAATGGAGGAAATAGCTATGGTTTATATGCTGAATATTCCGCATCAAATCATTTTGAAAATAACACTTTACTTTCTGGTGAAGAAGGAGATGCAGGAGCAAAAGGCGCTGGAATGTATGGCAGTAATGGAATCAATGGAGAAGATATCGGACTAATTATCATGGACGAGTCGGATTCTAATATTTTCTTTCATAATAGTGTAATAAACGATGACAGCTTTGCTTTCGATGAATGCGTTAACCAATATCATAATGGATCAAATCAGGGAGGTAATTACTGGTCGGGCCATTCATGTGTTGGAAATCCAAGTGATGGATCCTATCCATACTACATTCCAGGAGGTGCAAATATCGATCTCTATCCTTTTGAAACAGACAAAGGATGGATGTTAAATTCTCTTCCACAAACCTCTTTTACTTTTGAACCAAATTATCCTGCTACATTTGATATAATCTTTTTTAATAGCACCTCGTATGATTCAGACGGAACCATTGTTAATTGGTCTTGGAATATGGGCGACGGTTCTCTTCTTTATGGGGAACAGGTGACACACTCTTACAGTAATGACGGTGATTATATAGTTCAATTAGAAACTACTGATAATGAAGGAGGAATCAATTCATCATCAAAAACTATTAGTATCCTGAATCGACCGCCAGTTGCAGAAGATGACGATTATACAACAGAAGAAGATACATCCATCTGGATAGAAGTCCTTTTAAATGATTATGATATTGATGGTTATCTCAAAGCGGATACAATCAATGTTATAAGTGGTCCATCCCATGCTAATACAACTACGAATTCTACTACCGGGTTTATTCAGTATTCTCCTTACTCTGATTTTTCAGGTTTAGATACTTTTGTTTATCAGATCAGTGATGATGATGGGGCAGTTGATACCGCTACTGTAACTGTTGATGTTGGTGAGGTGAATGATCCGCCAATTGCTAATGACGATAGTGACAGTTGTGATGAAGATAACTTAACATGGACCAATGTTATTACTAATGATGACGACTCGGATGGTTTCCTCGATTTATCTACGCTACATGTAATATCCCCGCCAATTCATGGCAATACACTAATCAATCATTCCACAGGCAAAATCAAGTACACCCCTGAGCCAAATTGGAATGGCGTAGATTCATATGTCTACCAAATACAAGATAATGATGAATCATCGGATACTGCCGATGTAACTATTACTGTTTATGATATCAATGATCCACCAATTGCTGATTTTGATGTAGTACCTAACAATCCAATGACAAATGACATGATTTATTTGAATAGTACATCTAATGATATTGATGGAATAATCGTTAATTCCACTTGGATCATAGAGGAGTCAACAACATTGTATGGGAGTAATGTGATCCACGAATTCAGTGATGATGGAGTCTATTCAATTGAATTAATAATCTTAGATGATGATGGAGAATCTGCCAGTTTGGAAAAAACAGTTTCAATCAACAATCAACCACCGATAGCTCAATTTTCGTATAATCCAATAAATCCAAGGCCAAATCAAAGTATATCATTTACTGATGAATCCACTGATTTGGATGGGGTTATCTCTTATGTCCATTGGGATTTTGGTGATGGTACTTCGAGTTTCCAACTAAACCCTAATCATACATATGTCTTAAGTGGAACATATCTCGTAACACTCACTATCATGGATGATGATAATAGTTCTGATAGTATTCAAAAGCAATTAACAGTTGATGAAGGTCCAATAGCTGATTTTAGCTGGACACCCAAATATCCATCAATTGGAGATAATGTTTATTTTTATGATAACTCTGAATCTAATGAAAGTACAATTGTCAATTGGACTTGGGATTTCGATGACGGAAACATCAGTTACGAACAAAATCCAGTACACATCTATAAAAAATTTATTACATATAATAATGTCACTTTAACTATTAGGGATGATCAGAGCCATACACAATCTATCGCAAAAAAAATAATTTCTAAAAACCATTATGAAGAGTATATTCTTGGAAATGTGACATCATGCATTAATCTTTCTGATGACCATATTCAAATATGGGTCAATTCGACAAAGGGAACTAATATGATTATCAACCATTATTCCGAAAACCCCTACCAATCACCATCAATATTTTCATTGCTTGACAACTTATATTCAATAATTGTAAATGATTCCCATTTGATACAATGGCCAATTCATATTCAAATATATTATTCTCAATCTGATCTAAGTCCAAGGGGTTTGATTGAATCTCAACTAATGGGGTTGTGTTTTTGGAATGAATCTATTAGTCAATGGCAATTATTCAATGACACAGGCGTGAATGCCACATATAATGGTCAAGGATATGATGGATATATCTGGGTTGATGCCTGGCATCTTACTAATATTTCGATTGCTGCAGATGATATTCCACCAACTCAAGTAACAGGTCTAACAGTTACTGATGCAAAAGATGGAAAACTTGATATATC
>WJKA01000551.1 GCA_014729375.1 Chitinivibrionales bacterium | reverse complement strand
CTTCTGTTGAAAATGGCATTCAGGAATGTACTTCGTCAAAAACGCCGCTCGGTGCTTACCGCGCTCACCATGCTGGGAGGATATGCGCTTGCGTCAATCAGTATCGGGTGGGCCGACGGGACATACGGCGATATTATCGATATGTTCACACGGAACCGGCTCGGTCATGTACAGGTGCACCGGAAAGGATATCTGGATAATCCCTCACTATACAAAACGATCGATAATTACAGGTCAATTGGCAAAAAAATCAAGGCAATACCGGGTGTTGAGTCCTGGGCCCCGAGGCTTTTTTCAGCAGGCCTTCTCTCGGTAGGTGTTGAAAGCTCTGCTGCGCAGATTATCGGCATTGCGCCGCAGCATGAAAAAGAGGCGGTCAATTTTGATAAAAAGATCGCTGAGGGTACGCTTCTTTCGGATAAGCCTTCGCATGAAACGCTGCTTGGACGCGGGCTGGCGAGAGTGCTTGATGCATCTGTTGGTGAGGAGCTTGTTATTGTGTCGCAGGCCGCGGACGGTTCTATCGCCAATGATGCCTATACCATTGCCGGTATCGTTGAAAGCGGCGACGAAGTCAGTGACCGCATGTCATGCTACCTTCATCTCAAAGATGCCCAGGAACTGTTTGTGCTGGAGGGAGAAATCCATGAAATCGCGGTCATTGCAGAAAAAAGCGGCATGGCCCGCAAGCTGAGCCAAAAGATCGGAAACAGTATCAACAACGCCAGTTTGTCAATTGATCCTTGGCAGGTATTTGCCCGGTCGTTTTATGTCGCCATGAAAGCCGATAAGGAAGGGATGTATATATTTCTGTTTATTATTATTCTGATTGTTGCTGTAGGCGTGCTGAATACTGTGCTTATGGCAGTTCTGGAACGCCGGCGGGAATACGGTCTGCTCAAGGCGCTGGGGAACAAGCCCGGACGAATTTTCGGACTGATTCTTTGTGAAGTCAATATTCTTGCGGCGATGAGTATTGCCGGCGGCTTCATTGCCGGAATTTGCGCTAATTATATATTGTCCATTTACGGGTTCAGTCTCCCCGAACCGATATCGTACGGCGGCATGCAATTCAGCGAAATGCATGCGGAGATTAACGCCCGAAGCTATTATATCCCCATGATTACCGTATTCATAACAGCATCACTGGTAAGCATTTTTCCCGCGCTGAAAGCGGCGAAAACCGATCCCGCTGTATCGATGAGGATGCATTAGGGAGCAGGGGGTGAAGGCTGAAAGTCGGAAGTTGAAAGTGTAAGAATTTGAGCGTTGATTGTTATTAGTGAAGACGGGCGGTTTCAGACGGCGATATGTTTTTTGCAACCGGGGAAAAGCGGCAAAATGGCGGAATGGATAGAATCATTCTTTTACTCTGAATATATGAGGAGCACTCAATGGTTTTTCTGAAACTGGCCTGGCGCAACATGTTTCGCAACAAGCGGCGGACGGTTATTGCCGGAACTGCAATCGGCATCGGGCTGGCGAGTCTTATCTTTACCGATGCCATGATAATCGGCATGAAAGAAAACATGGTCCGCTCAGGCACGGCGTCGTTTATGGGTGAAGCTCAGATTCATGCGGAAGGTTTCCGGAGTACGCGTGAAGTCGAAAACACAATCAAAAATACGCAAATGGTAATGCAGAAGCTCGATAAAGACAGTCTGGTCGAGCATACCGCACAACGCGCCATGGGAATCGGCATGATTACTTCTCCGGCCAATCTGAGCCAGGTCGTTATCTGGGGAATCGATCCCGGGCGTGAGAAGCACCTGTCGAAAGTCGATGAGGCCTTGATTGAAGGGGAGTACCTGACCGGGCAAAGTAATCGTCGGGTGCTTATCGGTATAAAGCTTGCAGAACGGCTTGAAGTGGAAACGGGCGACAGAGTGGTTGTCACACTGGCAAAGGCGGAAACCGGTAACCTTTCGCAGGAAATGTTCCGTGTTGGTGGAATCTATCATTTCAATATTGACGAATTCGATAAGGGGATGGCTTTTATTACAATCAATAAAGCTCAGCAAATGCTTGGAACCGGGGACCAGGCTCATGAGATTGCGATGACGCTGACTGAGAGCGGAATCGCCCGGGACAGGGACAATCCGTTCTGGAAAAAATATTCACAAAACGGCAATGAGGCCGCACCGTGGCCCGAATTACTTCCGCAGTTCAGCGCAATCCTTCAAATGACCGACCTCAGCCTGGCAATCCTTGCTGTTATCCTGTTCGGCGTGGTGGCGTTCGGCATAATCAACACATTGTTTATGTCGCTTTATGAACGGATGTTCGAATTCGGGGTGATGAGAGCGGTGGGGACCCGCCCGTTTGCAATCTGGCGCATGGTGGTCTACGAAGCCTGCTCGCTGGCTGTGCTCAGCAGCATTATGGGCACGATCCTGGGATTTATTGTTACCTATATTATTTCAAAAACAGGTATTGACTACAGGGGGATCGAATTCAGCGAGATAACGATCCAGGAGCTGATTTACCCGCAATTGACAATGGATCAGTTTGTCATATATCCATTTTTTGTTCTGATTTTTACCGGAATAGTCGGCATATATCCGGCAACATATGCAGCGCGGCTAACCGCTGCAAAAGCCATGCGAAAAAGCCTGTAAATGGAGGATACAATGAGTGACACGAATGTTGTAACAACCGAAAACATACAAAAAACGTATGCAGAAAATGGAGTTGAGGTTCATGCTGTTCGCGGTGTTGATTTAGAAATAACAAAAGGAGAATTTACGGCAATCGTGGGGCCGTCCGGGTCGGGAAAAACAACATTTCTCAACATTATTTCGGGTCTGGACAAGCCAAGCAGCGGGAAAGCCTGGCTTGACGGAAACTTGCTTTCTGAGATGAATGGACGGGAACTATCGGATTTCCGCCGGGATAAAATCGGATTCATCTTTCAGGCATATAATCTGATTCCCGTTCTTACCGTGGAAGAAAATGTGGAGTATGTTATGCTTCTTCAGGGCGTTTCACCTGAAGCGCGGAGGAACCGTGTGGCAAAAATGCTTGCCGAAGTAGGCCTTGAAGGGCTGGGAGACCGCGTTCCGACAAAACTCTCCGGCGGGCAACAGCAGCGCGTGGCAATTGCACGGGCCATGGTGTCACATCCGAAACTGATCCTCGCCGACGAGCCAACGGCAAACCTTGATTCAAAAACAGGAAGCGAACTTCTTGATATGATGGGAAAACTGAACAGCGAGACCGGCATGACTTTTCTCTTTTCTACCCATGATACCCTGGTTATGGAACGCGCCCGGCGCGTGGTGGTACTCAGGGATGGGATGATTGACAGAGATGAGAAAAAAGGATAGGGTACAAGCTGCCGGATATCAGAGGGGAATGAATGGATTGTATAGTACAGGAAAAAGCAATTAAAACCGGAATTTCAGCAGCAACCTTTCTGGTGCTTCTGGTTTCAATACAATCCGCGCAGTGCAAAGATCGGGCTGAAAATCTGTCGGCAGGCGGATACTATAAAAATTTCTTTACCGTAATCGATTCGCCGTCGTTCAAAGATTTTCCCGAAACAGGAACCGCGCTTATCGGGGCGGTGAACAACCGCGTGAGAATCACTGCCTCATTTTCGCCGGTATCCTGGTTTTTTCTGGAAACCGCCTGGGATTTTTCACCGCGAGTACAGGACCGGTCGCTGTTTGCAGCAGAATCTTTTCTCCCGGACCCGGGCGGATCGACTTATCGCCTGGCCGATTTTGATGAGCGCCTGTATCCTGACGATGAGGAAAAGATACATAATGTGGCGGTGTATCATAATCTGGACCGTCTGGCGACAACATTCAAGCCGTCTTTTGCCGATGTCATAATCGGCAGGCAGCCTGTGGCATGGGGGAGTGCGCGGCTAATCAATCCTATTGATATTATCGCACCATTTGACTTCACTGCACTTGATAGAGAGGACCGCACCGGCGTCGATGCCTGCAGAATCCGCATTCCCGTGGGCATGCTCAGTGAAATCGATGCCGGTTATGTATTCGGTGTCGACGCGGCTTTCGGCAAAAGCGCTTTTTTTCTCAAGGGAGCACTGTATGTCATGCAGACTGATATCACACTGCTTGCCGCAGGATTTCAGGAGAACCTGCTGGTTGGATTCGACCTTGCGCGGGCAATCGGCGGAGCGGGCGCCTGGTGTGAGGCCGGCTATACGCTTGCCGGGTTGTTGAGCGATACGCCCCGCACAGGCACATACGATTATTTCAGGATATCTGCCGGTGCAGACTATAATTTTACCAGAAAGATTTACGGTTTTGCCGAATATCATTTCAGCTCTGCCGGAAAGGCCGATCCTGAAGATTATATTTCATTTACGATTACTGCTGACGGTCCTGCTCAAAGTATGCAGGATATGGTTACGCTCACCATGGGACCGGCATACGGGGAAGGCACT
>WJKA01000550.1 GCA_014729375.1 Chitinivibrionales bacterium | reverse complement strand
ATAAGTCGGCCGATGCAACCGAGGCGCTGGAAAATGCAATTCAGGCAGAGGTCGCTACCGAAGAGCAGCGGGAATGCGTCAACCGTTCGCTCCTGCTGATCGGATACATCTTTTATGAAGAGCTTTCATTGTCAAAGTCGGTTACTGCGCTTCGGAAAGTGCCGCAATCAAGCTATTTTTACGAAGATGCGCTTCTGGGGCTCGGCTGGACTGCTGTTAAAGCCCGTCAGTGGGCAGACTGTGCAGATGCAGGGCAGACGCTACAGCGTGTCTCTGACAAGATTATTATTCAGTGTGAAGGCGCGCTTCTTGAGGCGTATTCTCAGATGATGAAGAAAAATTATGAAAATGCGGCCACAATTCTCAGCAATGCGTACAGTAAAATCGAGAAATTGGATCCGCCGTCCGAAGACTCTCTTGCAGCAAGAAAACAACAATACCAGAATACACGCGAAAGCTATAAATCGGTTGCCCAATCCGCAGAAGAGCTTGCTCTGGTTCGTCAAACCTCACTTGTTCTGAAAATGGTCGACAGTCTTCATGTTCACCAGCAGAATAAAAAAGAGCGAATTGATGATTTCCTGATGTATACCGATGAGTTTTCACGAAAAAGCTTTTTCTCCAGAAGCATAGACAAGATTAAGGGCGATATCGAATACGCACTTGCTACTGCAGAGAAACTCAGCGGCAAGACCGCACCACAGGCACCTGTTAAAGAGATCGAACAACAAAAAGAAATCGATAAGGAAATCGAAAAGCTGAAAGAAGAAATGAAAAAGCTTGAAGAGGAAGGCCAGTAGCGGCTACCCTTCCGGTTTTTTGCTGAAACAATTTATATTTAGCCTTGTCCGTGCAAAGGACAGGGCTTTTTTTATCGTGGAGTTCGATTATGATTTACAGACGGTCTTGTATCTACTGCTCGTGTACGATAGCATGTATCAGCTTCCTTGTGCTTGTCTGTTCCCCGGGGGCGAAAACATTGTATGTCCCGTCAAAACAGGCCAGAAGCATCTCGCGGGCCATGATAAAGTCCCGTGATGGCGATACCATACTGGTCAAGTCCGGCAAATACAGAGAGCATGTTGTGGTTGAGTCGCGGGTTACCCTGATATCCGAGGAACAGTTCGGCGCAGTTATTAACGGAAGAGGAAGGGGGACTGTCGTTACGCTTGCGACCGAGTCGGTTATTTCCGGATTTTCTATCAGGAATGGGACGCATGGTGTGCTGTCAAAAGGGGCTGGAGCACAGGTGCAAAGGTGTTTTATTTCCGGAAACCTCGGCTCCGGGATTATTACTATCGGTATATTGTGCACCATTGAGAACAATGTAATTGTCTATAATCGCGGAGCGGGTATTCAGGGGCAGGATGTCCGCTCTGACGGAAGTGCAAGAATTGAACATAATACAATTGCGTACAATACCAGTCACGGCGTTTCACTTGACGGAGCGGTCAAGGTCCCCCTCAAGAACAATATCATTGCTTTTAATGAACGGCTGGGTGTTAAAACCGGCGCCGAGACCAGAGATATACTGCTAATCAATAATAATCTATACGGAAACCATGGGAAACTCCACGTATTGCCTTCCGGGAATTTTTCTTTTGACCCGCTTTTTGTTGCCCCGAAAAGCCGCAAGATGAATTTTGCACTTGAGGAAAATTCGCCCTGTCGCAAACGGGGCGATGAGGGCAGGGATTTAGGCGCGCTGGTATGGTGAGAACGCAATCGGTAAATTCAGAATCTGTTTTGTCCAGATATTCATGTATTTTACGCAACTGCTCAGGTTTCTTCGGACGATTTCAACCTTCATCACGGTCCCGAATTCCCGTAACAACGTGCGGGGGCAGGATTGTTCGTGACAAACGCCGGCCGGGGGAGATACCGGTGTATTTTGCCTGAAACAAGATTGGTTCCGGCTTTCATGAATGCCAGGGCAGTCCCACCCGCGCAGGTGCAATTTCAATTGATATCGGGCAGAACAGATATCTGATATCAAATCCTTGAAAAACATCTGTATGCTTCATCCGGTCCTGCTTTGTTCATCAGATTAATGCCAGCATGTCTCTGACTGCAGTTTCCATTCCCGCAAGGGTAGCGCGGGAAATGATTGAGTGCCCGATGTTAAGCTCTTCGATGTGTTCCATATCGGCAACAGCAGATACATTGCGATAATTAAGGCCGTGGCCTGCATTAACATGCATTCCGTTATGGTTTGCTGCATAGGCCATTTCTCTGAGTTTCTGAAGTTCATCGTGGCGGGCCTGGCCGGTTGCGTTGGCATAATATCCCGTATGCAGTTCTACGTGAGAAACACCGATTCGTTTTGCCGCCTTAATCTGCTGAATATCCGGATCGATAAAGAGCGAGACCGCAACATTGCTTTCCTGAAGCTGGTCGCAGATTTTTTCCAGATCGCGCTCTTTTCCCGCGACAATCAGTCCTCCTTCAGTTGTCCGTTCCTCTCTTTTTTCCGGCACCAGAGTTGCAATATACGGAGTAACATCAATTGCCACATGGAGCATTTCGCCGGTGGGTGCCATTTCGAGGTTTAAATGCGTGGAGACAATCTGTTTGAGCAGATAAATGTCTCTGTCCTGCATGTGGCGGCGGTCTTCCCTGAGATGCGCTGTAATGCCGTGGGCGCCGGCAAGCTCGGCGAGAACCGCTGCATGGATTGGATCGGGCTCTTTCCCGCCGCGCGCCTGGCGGAGTGTTGCAATATGGTCGATATTCACGCCTAATGTTGCCATATATGCTCCTTGCGTAAGAATGTATTATGGAAAGTCAATTGACAATGTATGTATTTCTTTCTGTTCAAATGCATATATCGATTTCTTTTCATGGATGTTTAACCAGTTGTGATACATAAACTAATTTGATGCCGTTGTGTTTGAAAACAGGAAGGGTTGTTTTGAGGGCATTGATGAAATTCTGTGTCGTTTTGCCGGCAACAATGCAAGAGCCGGTGTTTTGTGCCTCCAGAATGTAATGGCGGAATTCTGCGACGATATCCTCGACAGGCTGGTCAGTGTCAAGTGTTCTGTCGATTGTTTCATACGGCAGGCCGATCGATCGTGCAATTTCAGGCACGAGCGAGTGGGGAGTGGTATTCATATCGATAAAAAAGCCATGGTGCTTCCGGATTTCCTCGAGGATTATGGTGGTGACCCGTGTGTCGCGCAATACCCTCGAACCCATATAATTGCTGAATCCCGAGTAATTTGGAATCAGTTGCATTGCTTTTTCAACGATGCCGATTACTTTTTCATCAGAATAATGGACAAGAATAGCCCGGTTCTTGAATTGAGGCATTGCAGCATACCGGGATTCCATGGGAAGCTGGATTATTATTTCCTTTTTGTATTCGTCGGCAATTTGAGCTGTCCATGATGATTTTTTCTTGAGCGGTACAAGTGAAACAGTGAGCGGGCTGGAGAACGAGAGAAAGTCTATTGTCATCTGGTTGGCCTCAAATCCGAACTGCTCGACAATAACCGCCATTTTTCCCGTGGCGCTGTAAAAACCGGACGATCGTTCAAGGGAGAGCAGTACTGAGAGATCGTTTTTTTTTGATGATTTGAATATAATCGAACACCGCTGCCGGGATTCATCATTGATACAATCGTAAACAGCATACGGCGTCCTTCTTGCTGATTGCGAAATTTTCCAGACAATAACCGGCATTGGAAGTCCCCTGGGGACCGCGGCAGCCAGTGCTGCCACGGAATCTGCCTGGGAAATAGTCCGGTATAAGCCGACGGTATCGGCCTCAAGCGAATGAAGAGTATCAAGCAGTCGTGCGGGAAATTCACGTATCTTTTCAGGCTCAGTTGTTTCCCGTCCAGGCAACACTTGGTGTATTTTACTGGTGATGCCGGATATGAGACCCTGTTTTGAAAATGTCCGGATGGTGAGAAATAATACCAGGCAGAAAAGAACTGCAATTGTCGGGATAATTACTATTTTTCGAAACATATCATTTCAAAAATACCCGATTTGATGTATCGAGTCAATAAAGGGACATTCCACTGGAAAAGAAAATAAAAGTCCCCGTAATAGTAGGGCCTACGGGCGCCGGCAAAACATCGCTTGCATTGCGTGTGGCTGCTGAAACCGGGAGTGAAATCCTTTCATGTGATTCACGCCAGATATACCGGTATATGAACATCGGTACGGCAAAACCCTCGCTGGAGGAGATGGCCCGTGTCAGGCACTGGATGATAGATATTATTGATCCCGACGAGTATTACTCGGCCTTTTTATTTGCCGCCACAGCAGCCGGAATCATCAGGGAGCGGAACAGAAAGGGGGGGCGGTGCATTCTTTGCGGGGGAACAGGGTTCTATTTCCATTGTTTGAAAAACGGTATGGGACCGCAGTGTGAACAGGACCGGCATCTCAGAAAAAAATATGAAAAAATGGTGCGCGAGTACGGCCCGGAAAGTATTTTTAAAGAACTGAAAAAGGTGGATCCTGAAACCGCCGGCAAAATTCATCCCCACGATGTGCGTCGGAATATTCGTGCTCTTGAGGTATTTTATAATACCGGTATTACAAAATCCGAACTGACAAAACAGCATAATCCGCCCGGGGATATACAATTTAAGATCTTTATTCTTTCTTTGCCAAGGGAAACGCTTTACGAGCGAATTAATGCACGGGTGCATTCCATGGCCGACCGGGGGTTGTGGGAAGAATTTATTTCACTTAGAAAAAAAGGATACGACAGAAATGCACCGGGGATGGAATGTGTCGGATATAAAGAATTATTTGATGTCGAGGAGGGGCGGCGATCGTTTTCCGATGCACTTGATATGATTAAAAGAAATACCCGCCGGTATGCAAAACGACAAATTACTTGGCTGAAACATCACTATAAAGGTACAATTATTAATCAGAGCGACAAAGCCTGTTTTCATGCACTCAAAGAAATCACACGCTTTTTTTGAGTTGACATTCCCTTTTCGGGCAGATGAAGGCTGCAGATTCCAGGTGTTTTCCGAATGAAAATTATATATTGCAATAATTCAGCTTTATTCTGAAAGGAGCCCACACACATGCAAGGTGGTGACGGTAACCGCAATTTCAACCAGAAAATGAGGAAGCAGATGAACAATTCATTTGCAGACAAAAAACAAAATTACAGTCCGAGTACCAGCTATAATTACAATCCCGGCTCCGGGCACCGGGACCATAGTCACAATCACAATCATAATCATAGTTCACACTCCCAGCAGCATCATCCCCGGCGAAGAGGGGACCGGTTCAAACGGGAGATGATGCAAATGGCGGAAAAGATGATTAAACAGAATAATGCGGTGATCAAGCTGCTGAACGATATTCGTGATCGGCTTCCCGAGCCGGTACCGGAAGAACCGGCAGATGCATCCGGGATCGCTGATAATAAACAGAAGGGACCACAGCAGCAATCTTCCTCCGTTCCGAAGAATGCTTCTTCTGATGAACATGCCGACAAAGCTGCATCTGATCGCAGTCACAGCGACGAACCGGAGAATGATAGCGGCAATGAAAGCGCCGGTGACAATAAAAGCGATTCGTGATTCAACAGGCGGATCCGGAAAAACATATCACAGGAAATAGCAAAAAATGCCAAGGTTTTCATGCCCTGATCCGATAATTACGTATAGAGGAGGCGGGTTATGGAGTATAGTACATCCCGGGATGGAGCAATTCGCGTAATCAAGCCTGCCGGAAATATTCGCGCAAAAAATATTGCCGGTTTACGTGAGGCATTTGACGAGCTTGCACAGGAAAAATCCTGTCAAGCGGCCATCGATTGTACCAATGTTTCTTTT
>WJKA01000549.1 GCA_014729375.1 Chitinivibrionales bacterium | reverse complement strand
GGTAGTAGTATTCCCCCTTATCGAGGCGTTCGGCAAGGACCACACTGTAGCCGGCTGAAAAACCGGTTTCATCGATAAACGAAACGTCTGTTCCGGAAGACGCGTTCTGCGCCTGTACAAAAAAACTGCACGCCGGAATAGCAGACACCACCAGCAAATAAATAACCAGGTTTCTTGCATGAAGGGAAATTATTGCGGCAAACGGTGTTGCATGGTGCATGGCGTACAGGACCCGGTTCACAGGAGCGTTTCCAATCCTCTGTCAAGTGCAAGGGCGCATAGGCCGCACACAAGCTCTGTTTTGAGCAGAAAAGAAATATCTTTGCACCGGTCTTTCCATGCAGTGGATGCTGTATGGATTATGACATACCCATGCATGGGGACGATCGTGGCACAAACAGATATGAGGTAGACAATACCGAAATTGCCTGATGTATAGGGAATAATAAGAAGGATTCCGGATATGGCAGTCAGTGAAAACAGAATACGCTTTATGCTTTGTTCCCGGACCACCGCGGTTGTGGTGATACCGGTCCGGCGGTCGCCCTCTCTGTCCTGGAAATCCTTGACAATTTCCCGCATGAGGTTGAGCAGGAATGCCAGTGCTGCAGGGATTACAAGATGGTTGAGCTGGGGAGAACCAATGGCGCCGTAAAGAAGCGGGTAGGCAACCAGAAAGCTTACCAGAATATTTCCGAGAAGGGGAACTGATTTAAAAAAGAGTGCGTAGAGCAACAGGAACAGGCAGGGGATAAGTGTTGCCGCGCCATGAAGCAGAGATACTGCAAACGCGCATGCAAGCGAAATACCAACCAGGAACGCTGCAAAAAATTCTGCAGCACGGGGTGAAATCCTGCCACTGGGTAAGGGGCGTTCCGGGTGGCTTATTGCATCAGTTTCGATATCACGAATGTCGTTAACGACATTGCCGAAACCGGTTGCAGTTACGGCCGAGATGATGAGCAGAATCAGTGAACCGGGCGATTTTTCCGGGCCGGAAAGCCAGAAACCAAGCGCGACCGCACCACCGGCCATACAGGCGTTTTGCAGACGAATGAACTGTAAATACGGGGCAAACTGTATCATTTTAACTGTATATATCGTATTTTACTATCTCTTAATATATAATCAGGAAGAACAGCGAACAATGATACCAAAAAAGCAAGCAGCAGCAAAATGGGGTTTTCTGGCGGGTATTACCCTGGCCGGTTTCTTTGCAGACTGGTTGAGCAAATCTTTTGTTGAAAACACACTGCAGCCCGGGCAGTCAATCAATATTATCGGCCATTATCTTCAGATAGTACTTGTTTACAACAAAGGCATGCTTTTCGGATTTGATCCCCGCACAATATACCCCGGTTTTCCGCTTCACCTTTTTTTCTTTGTTTTTTCCACAATCGCGATTATTGTCCTTATTGTGTATTACCACAATATCCGGCATGATGATTTTATTATGCGTCTGGGGGTGGCCCTGATTCTTCCGGGTGCGGTTGGAAATCTGTGGGACAGGGTCATACATCCTGAAAAGGGGGTTGTTGATTTTATAAAGATGGGTGTTTCAGAAACAATCTACTGGCCGATATATAATTTTGCCGATATTTATGTTACCATTGGTGTCGGGATTATTCTTTTCTGTTTTATCAGGGATGAGTGGAAAAACAGGAATGCATCGTCTCAGACATCCGCCCATCCGCCCGATGCGTTGGTGCAATGAAACCCTCCCGGCATAAAAGCGTGGTTGTTGACAAAGCTGAATCGGGCATGCGGCTCGATCAGTTTGCCGCTCAGAGCCTCGAAAACCATTCCCGTGCAACTGTTCAGAAATGTATCGAAAGCGGGATTATCCGGATTAACGGCAACCATTCAAAAAAAAATGTGCGCTTGAAAACCGGTGACCTGGTTACTATCGATGAAGACACACTGATGAGTATCACATCGGAAAAACTGGTCCCTCAGGATATCGATATCAGCGTGCTTTTTGAAGATGAATTTATGCTTGCAGTCAATAAACCCGCCGGCATGGTTGTCCATCCGGGAAGCGGCAACCGTGACGGGACACTGGCAAATGCTCTGGCATACCGGATGCCGTCGCTTTCCGACGGTTTTACACACGACCGTCCGGGAATCGTGCACCGTCTTGACAAACATACCTCCGGAATATTGCTTATTGCAAAAACAAACCAAACCCATGCCGCTCTTGCAGCACTGTTTTCAGAACGTTCAATAACCAAGCAGTATATCGGTATTTGTATCGGCAACAGGCCGCAGGAGCACGGCATACTGGAGGCGCCGGTCGGCAGAAGCCGGTCGGACCCGGTTAAGCATGTTATAAAGAATTCGGGCAAGTATGCAAAGACAGAGTACCGGCTGTTGAAATACGAATCCGGAATATCGGTCCTGCAGTTCAGACTTCACACAGGACGGACCCATCAGATACGGATCCACACATCCCATGCCGGTTTCCCCATCGTAGCAGACGAGCTTTACGGAGGGGGCAGGGACCGGGTGAAACGAACAGACCCGCTCTCCCGGCCGTTTGCAAGCAGTGTTTTCAAATGCTTTTCCCGCCACGCGCTGCATGCACACAGGCTGATATTTATTCATCCATTTACCGGAAAAAAAACAGATCTCAGTTCTCCGGTTCCCGATGATATGCTGGCAGCGATGAATATCTGCGGAGTTACAAAAGGTCAGGCAAGGCAGGAGATTGAATGGAACATGTTCGCCTGAACAGGTGGCCTGATTAATTATTCACGATCATGCCGATTGAAAAAACAAGCATGAAAGCAAGCCAGAGATACAGCAGAATGCTGTTGAGTACTATCTCGCTGAGCGACTGGACCTCTTTGTCGGTACCGTCTTCCCTGCGTTTTGCCTTGATATCCATCACATGCCTGTAAATAGAATACAGCGTCCACACCAGGAGCACTGCACCGGCGAGTTTTACCAGAACAATCGATATTTCCATGACCTATTCCTGCTTGTTTTGTTGTGAAGGCCCTTCCTTGCCCATCTCGATTTTTATCGCTTTCAACCGACGAGAAGATATTTCTACATCATTCCATGATACAATGAATTCATAATATCCTTCTTCAGGGAGTGGCAGACCGTTGATATTGCCGCCGATTTCCACCACGGCACGCCGGTTTTCCGGACATTTGACTTTCCAGGGCGGAAGTTTCATGGAAAAGGAGCCTCCCTCTTTTTTAAACTCAAGTCGGATTTTGCCGTGCTGAGCAACATCTGTTAGTGCAATATACACTGCGCAGTTGCCGTGTTTTGATGGAAAATTCGGGCTGTTGATCGAGCTGAATGTGCCGGCAAGAATGCTTTTTCCCGTATGAGAGTCACGGTAGTAATAATCACAGATAATCATAGCCAGTACGATAGGCTTCATAGAAGGCGCATTCTCCGTTAAAAACAACTGGTGTTAAAATAATATCCTAATGCCCCGGCAACAAATGCAGATGAAAAATGTATTTTAAAAACAATCGGCTGTCCCGTGCCGCGTATCCTGGAAGATGGTATATTATTAGCAATGCGTTGCAACAGAGATCACGTAAAAAAGTTCGTACGTGCACTGATAAAATTGTATGGAATTGCTGCAATAAGCGGCAGTGCGATTTTTGTTTCAGGCGAGACCCTTGTTTTCCCGCCCTATGGTCATTCCTATGGAATTCGCAAAGCAACGCCCAAACATCTTTTCATGTTTTTCGGCCCGGTTACTTTTTTCAGCGATCCGCAGGGGCTTGCGACCGCGAAAATGAATTCGCGCAATGATCCGTCGACCGAAAAAGACGATGATGAGGTTGTTGTGTACGGTGTCAATTCAGGCCGCCACCAGCTTATATACAATACGTCGATGTGGACCCTCGGCATTTACGGGTCAAAGGGGAGCGGCAAGGACCAGTTTCTCGATCCGCGGGGCGTGACAACCAATGCCGAAGGCCATGTTTTTGTTGCAGACCGCGGCAATGACCGGATTGTTCATCTGTTCAATCCCCGGAAAGATGTCCACTGGGTTAAAGCAATTGACGGCTGTCGGGGGGGCGGCCATGGATTGAAAAAACCCGAGCAGGTGGCGCTCGGCGCGCGGGGGAACGTATATGTTTCCGACACCGGCAACCGCCGGCTGGTGGTATTCGATTCATCGGGCGCAATAATCCGCACAATTCCTCCGGCGGGGACGGCCATGTTTGTGAACGGCCCGGCCGCACTTGCCGTTGCCGACGGACGGCAGAAGTGGAGCTATTTCAATAAAGACAGGTTTATTCTCTGCGCTGATAAACAGGGCTCGCGGCTCTGGAAAATCACGTTCGGGGGAGAGGTCCTCATAAAAACCGCAATGCCGTCAAACCATAAAGCGCAGTATGCGGCTGTGGACTATTATCACAATCTCTGGGTCACCGATAAGGAAAACCATTGCATTTTGAAATTCGACCACAATCTTGAACTGCTCGACATATTTGGATCGCACGGCAAAGACGACAACCAGTTTGTCCAGCCCCGGGGAATAGCAATATGGAAACGGTACGGGCAGACGTTCATTGCTGAAAAATCAGGGGCGCAGTATTACTGGATCGGTACGGAACTGAAATCCGCAAAAATGATGCATGCACAGGACAATATCTATGAATTGTTCGTTGATTGCACCGAGTACAGCTATCTCACGCTGTTCAAGCCTGCGAACGAAGATACAACATTCCTCTTGAAAAAGCGGCGTATTCTTCCCGGCGGAACAACAGTGAAAGTAACCGACAGGAAGAATATTGTGTCACAGGGAACAACGCTGACTTTGCGTGTCGAGGCAACCTATTCGTGCTATACCTATTATCACTGGGATTATCCTGTAACCGTTAAGTAAAGGCCGGGCCATATATGAAATTGCGAAAAGAAGAAATACAACGGAAAGTACTTCACCTCATATTCGGCGTGGTCATCCCTGCGGGGATTTTCTACATTCCGCTCTATGCAGAAAGTGCAGAGTGGTTGTCCGGTACAGTCAATCCCTCATACATTCCGTCGCTCATACTCGCTTTTTTTACCCTGCTTTTTATTGCCGGCGAGCTTATGCGGTTCCGCGTCCCGTTTGCGAAAAAACTCGCGGATGCGCTGTTCGGCTCAATGATGCGTCCTGATGAGGCGAAAAAGTTTTCCGGGGCAACGTATATCTGCATGTCGTCACTTATCTGCTCGTTGCTTTTTGTCAAGTCTCCGCATGTTGCGGCAATGGTGCTCTGGCTGTTTATCTGGGGTGATGCTGCGGCAGCGCTTGTCGGTATCAGCATCGGAAAAATAAAAATCGGGGACAAGTCGCTTGAGGGTTCAATCGCCTGTTTCGCATGTTGCCTGGTTTTGCTCCTTGCAGTGTTTCCCCTGGTTCCGGGCCTCCTTTCATCGTGGTCGGGAAGGATTCCGGTTTCACTATCGCTGATCACGGCGTTGGCGATCACGCTCATGGAGCTTTTTCCCCTGAAAATCGCGAAACTCGAAATCAACGATAACCTGACTGTGCCGGTCATTGCCGGTTTTCTGATGATATGGCTCAAGCCACTACTGGGATGAGTCTCCGGTGCCCGCTATGCCTGAGCGAAAAACCGGTTCTGCTGGGTGCCGACAGGCGGCGCAGGTATTATCAGTGCACAACATGCCTGTTGTGCTTTGTCCCCGAAGAATATCATGTTGACACAGAGCAGGAAAAGGAGCGGTATGCGTTTCATGACAACACGTTTGAAAATAAAGGCTATGTTGCATGGATGGAGCGGAATGCTCAGGAAATCGCGACGGTTGCTTCACCCGGCTGCCGGATTCTCGATTTCGGATGTGGCGAGCATGCAGTATTGAGCGCTGTTCTGAACAAAAAGGGATACCAGTGCACACCCTTCGACCCGCTTTACTCAATTGGCAGGGATGCACGTGGAAAAAAATATGACATGATTGTTCTCTGTGAAACAATCGAGCATATCAGGGACTTGCGTAAAGAGCTGCTGCGTCTCTGGAGTGACGTGGCCCCCGGCGGAAAATTATTCGTAAAGACACAGACATATACGGATGCTGCGGATTTCTTTTCGTGGTGGTACAAGGAAGACATAACGCATATTCGTTTTTTCTGCGCAGAAACGTTTTACTATCTGGAAAATTTGCTTGATGGTGCATGCGTGAGCCAGACCGGTGGTTTTGTTCTCCTTGGCCGGGCCTCTTTTAATGACGATCTTGATCGGCGGTGCCAATAAAAAGCATTTTCCTTACCGGAGTTTATGAAACAGCGTCTCTTTCCATATTCAACCAGGCACGACAATGATCGCGCGTAACGGCAAACCGGCAGTATCTCAGTTTTATCCGGTAGGATTTCACGGGGACACCTATCTGCTTTCGTGTGTTGAGTGCGTGATGAAAAAAACAGATGTATTTATTGAAACCGGTGCACATGTCGGTTCTACGCTTGCCTTTATTGCCCGCACCTGGCCGCGTGTCACCTGCTATTCGTGTGAACCGGACCAGGCTGCATGCAGTGAGGCCGCACAAAATATTGCACGTGAAAATTTGAATAATGTCATGCTCTACAACGATGATTCACAGAATTTTCTGGTGCGAATAAAGCGCGACCATGCCGGAGTTTTTAATTCAAGCACGACATTCTGGCTCGATGCCCATGGGAACGGGTTTGAATGGCCGCTTAAAGATGAAGTGCGGTTTATTACGCACCATTTTACAAACGCCTTTGTTTTTATCGATGACTTTCTGGTGCCGGGCATGGAGTGTTTCGGGTATGACCACTACGATAACCAGGTCTGTTCGTTCGAGTATATCCGGGATGCGCTGAATCCATCACGTAATTACATGATTTATTATCCGGATTACCGGGAAAAGACCTCATCGCATCACCCGCTGAGAGGATGGGGGCTTATAACATTCGGTGCAAAAAAGAATATCGATTTCGGTAAAAAGATGCACGACAAAGTTCGAATCCAAAGCTGTGCCGGACAGGCATGAAATGGAGAAACAGCATTTTGCCTGACAGTGCTGAAAAAAAAGCATCGGTATCGCTCTATTACAATAAAGAAATAACCGGTCCATTCGTTGCCGACCCCGCAGCTCCTTTTCTGATAAGTTTTCCCCGCACCGGAAGTCACTGGTTGCGGATGGTGATGGAGTTATATTTTGAGAGGCCGCTGCTGACCAGGATTTTTTTCTATCACGAAAAGCGGGATTTTCTGGCTCTACACACCCACGACCTGGACCTCGATATTGAGCGTGAGAATGTCATTTATCTGTATCGCGATCCGGTCGATACGCTGTTTTCATATCTCCGCTACTACAACGAACCAATGGAAAATGCTGCTGTTGTCAAATCCCGTGCGGGTTTCTACGGCCGCCATCTGCATAAATGGCTCATTGCGGAAAAATGCACAAAAAAGAAAACAATTGTCCGGTTCGAAAAACTTCGTGCTGGCGATGCGGATGAATTCGGGAAGATTTGTTTTCATTTTTCCGTCCCCTGTGTCCGGCACAAACTGGTGCAATGCATGCAGCGCGTGTCTAAAGAGTCGGTCCGGATAATAGTTCCCGATGATCCTCGGGTGATTGATCTGTCGGATGATTACGATTCGCAACGGGAACTGCTTCGCTCAAAGTCCGGCGAGCTGATTATGAGGGAGATTTTCAATGGGCGGGAGTCCTTGCGGGAGTGGTTTGAGTGAACAGGGGTTGAAAGTGCATGGCCGCAGCTCGTAATAACGGTTGAAAGCTGAAAATCAAGTGCTGAACGGCAAAGGTCATACGGATGCATTCGCAACAGATCTGACGATTCATCCCCCGCCGGATTTGATTTCTCTTCAGGTAATTTCTATTTTCTTTCACCTCAAAACTATACAACATGTGCTTTGACATCCTGCTATTTGAAAGGAGCGGATTGTGCTGAAACCAATTTCCGGGGAGCGGACAAAAGAGCTTGAGAAAATTCTTGACAACATGAGTCTGGAGGATAAAATCGGCCAGGTATTATGTCCCTGGATTGAAAAAATTCCGGTGCCCGATCTTATTGCAATGATCGAGAAATATCATCTGGGGAATGTCTATAACGGCGCAGAAACAGCAGAGCGCTTTCTTGAGGTGAAAAAAGCATTTGATGATTTTGGAAAGACGCACCCGATCCCGATTATGCAATGCAGCGATCTCGAGCTTGGTGCAGGGGCGCGGATACAGCAGAATGCGACATCACTGCCCTGGCCCATGGCCTGGGGTGCGCTCGATTCCGAGGAGGTGTGCTATGAATGCGGCGTTGCAACGGCAAAAGAAGGCCGGATGCACGGTCATCACTGGAACCTTGCGCCGGTAGTCGATCTCAGCATGAACCATATGAACCCCATGTGCTATGCCCGTCCGTTTGGAGAGAACCCGAAGCGGGTTGCAGCGCTGACACGGGCATTTATTCGCGGGATGCAGGAACACGGCATGGCAGCGACTGCCAAGCATTTCCCCGGTGACGGCGTTGATGCCCGGGAACCGCATGTCGCCACCTCGGTGCACTCGCTGGCTCTTGACGAGTGGTATGAGACCTATGGCTATGTTTATCAGCAGGTTATCGAGGAAGGCGTTTTAACGATCATGACTGCGCACATGGCGTTCCCCGCAGTCGATCCGGGAACAAACGGAGCGCTCGGCATGTGGCCGGCGACCCTGAGCAAAAAAATCACTACCGATTTTCTCAAAGGTGAGCTTGGGTTTGACGGCGTTGTTGTTACCGATGCTATTCGCATGATCGGGTATTCGGCGCATTATCCGATCAATGAGCGGGTAGCCCGGTCGGTTGCTGCAGGCGCGGATATCGTGCTTGGCGGCCGGGATGAGGATTATCCCTGGCTGATGGAGTGTGTCGACCGGGGGATTGTCGATGAAGACCGTTTGACAGACGCATGCAGGCGGATACTTAATGTCAAGGAGCGGATCGGGCTTTTTGACGGCAGTATGGAGCAGACGGTCACCAGCGAGGACTCCGTACAATTCAACAAACTTCCCGTCCGGATCGCAGAAAACTGCATGCATATCGTCCGTAATGACGGGAAAATTCCGGTAAAGCTCGAAAAGGGAGACAAAGTATTGTGTGTTGATATTCAATTTCTGGGAACATTGCGCGAATTTGTCCAGAGCCTTCCGGTGGTGCGTGAAGAGCTCGAGAAGCGGGGGTTTGAAGTGGATTATAAAACAACACCGTTTCACGGCGACAAAATCCGGGAAATCATGCATGACTACAAGGCGGTATTTGTCAATTTCAACGTGCCCCCGCGGTACGGATCGACCCGGATGGTTTCCGAGCTGGTCGAGTCGTTCTGGCGCGCATGGTGGACCGAGCACCCCCAGGCAGTATTTACTTCATTCTGCAATCCCTATACTCTGTGGGAACTGCCCCAGTTGCCCAATTATATCAACGTGTTCAGTAACCATCCGGCAAACCAGGCCGCAGCAGTCAAACTGTGGCTCGGCGAGCTCGATGCCAAAGGCAAAACCCCGGTTGGACTTGAGGGGATGTTTGAGTG
>WJKA01000548.1 GCA_014729375.1 Chitinivibrionales bacterium | reverse complement strand
TGATTTCGATGCAGTAGTTCGCTGCATACATAACGATTTTGAACGCTCGGTATTCAAATCTCATCCGGAATTGAAAAAGATTCGCAATGAACTTCTGTATTCAGGATGCCTGAGCGCGTTTATGACCGGTTCGGGGGCGACTATCGCCGGCATAGCTCCCAGCCGGAAAAAAGGAGAAGCAATTTGTGATAAAATCAACCACAAGGCAATAATTGCAGAATCTCTTTGATCTTCCAGTGGTATAAATTAGTTTATATACAGGAAATCGTTTTCACATATTGTTTCGGACGGAGAAATATATACATCTGTCAAAACGTTTAAATGTGGAAGGAGGCCTTCCATGCCCGAACCCGGAAAGAAAATCAAGAGCCGAACCGGCAAGTTCCTCTGGCTCAACAAGCAACTTCTCTACGATTATTTCAAGAAACGGTATAATCTCGACAGGGTGGTTGTCGATAAGGAAATTGACGATGTAATGACATCGTTCAAGCCGCGTAAAGGACGGGCAATCATGACACAGGAGCTGTGGCAGAAAGTCGGATTCAACCTGACCGAGCGGTACGGCGATCTGAGTGATCTTCCGTCGGAAGAAGATGTTGAGGAAATCGCAGAGGTGTTGATACAGGATGATGAGGAGGATGAAGCGCCGACCAGTATGCCTGAGGACGAGCAAAAAGCGTCCAACAGCCCCGGCGAGGATACCGGTGAAGCAGTTTTTGAGATCAGCGAATCTCCTGAACGCGCTGCAGAGCACGGAGATAATTCGGACAATGATGATGTATTTGTTCTTGGCGAATCAATACTGAATGATGAATCTGCTGAGGATGACGATCAGGAAGCAGTATTTGAAATTGAGATTCCGGCCACAGAAGAGGAAAACAGCGGGTCAGAAAACCGGGAACCAGCGGGCAGCAGTGATGATGAGGCTGTTTTTGAAGTAAAGTCGCCCGACTGAGCTTTTACCGCGATTATTCGACAAGCGTATCTTTACTATATCGTCTGACTTGTGCATGCTGTCTATGGGCGTTTCTGTACATATTTCAATCATTTTTTGTAATTATAATCTGTATCTGAAAAATATGCGCTTTTTCGTGCATGATATCTATGGGAATTCTTTCCTTTTGTATCTATTTGCGATTTTCGGTTCCGCCGGTTTAGCAGAGTCTGGCATTTATTAATTTCCCCCTTTAAATTCAGTGGGTTATGAGAAACAGCATAATGGTCATGTTTTCATTGAGAAAACAAAAAAGCGCATTTATGTTGAAAAGGAAGTTTGTTTAGGGTATATTTTATAGAGTATATGATACCATTGCACCCGGATCTGATTCAATGATTGATATATTCACCTATATAGATTTCCGGAAGCTTCTGAAAGATCTATACGAAGACCGCAAGAAGCAGCATGCATTTTTTTCGTACCGCTACATTGCCCAAAAGGTCGGTTTCAGTTCTCCGGGTTTTTTTACCAACATAATTCAGGGTAAAAGAAATATATCGTCGGAATATATATTTAAATTTGCCCAGCTTTTTAAATTCAACAAGAGTGAGACTGAATACTTTGAACTGCTGGTAAATTTCGGACAGGCAAAAAATCACAGCCAGAAAAAGTATTACTTTGAAAAGATACTGGCCAATAAAAAATCAAAGATCACAATTACCGATGCCCGGCATTATGAGTTCTACAACAAATGGTATTATACGGCCGTTCGCGAGCTTGTTGATATATTTCCGGTGAAGGACGATTATGATGAGCTTGCTAAGAAAGTCCATCCGCCGATCAAGCCTGCGGAAGCAAGGAAAGCTATAGAATTTCTGGAGCAAATCGGATTTATCAGGCGGAACGCGCAGGGGTATTTTGAGCAGACGGATACTTTTATTTCAACCGGATATGAAGCAAAATCGGTTGCGATTACGAATTTTTTGATCAGTATGATGGAGCTTGCCCGGTATAATGTCGAGCGACTCCCGCGGGATAAGCGAAGCATGTCAACATTGACATTCAGCATCTCGGAGGAAGGGTACGATTCGATAATGAAGCGATTGAAAAGCATTCACCGGGAAATTCTTGAGATGGTTCGTGAAGATAGAAGTCATAACAAGCAGGACCGGGTTTACCATGTTAACGTACAGGTATTTCCCCTTTCAAAGGTGCAGTAAAACGTGTTTGCGTTTCCATACAAGCGTGTAGACCGGTTAGTGCCGGTATATGCGGCGTTTTTCTGTATTGCTCTGTGCTGCAGCAGGAGTAATAATAGCGGCGGAGGTGACGGCGGCGTTGTTATAACCGGCGGTTCCGAAGTGTGGGGAACTCTTGTCGATCCGGACGGCAATCCGCTTGACAGTGTGCTGGTCCGTCCGGTCCCGCGTGCCATGGACAAGCCCGGTGAAGATAATGCGATTGATACAATTTACACCGATGCCGACGGGAAATACGCGTTCGGCGACCTCGGCCTTCCACCGACAACCTTCAACCTTTACGGGACCTATCGCGACAGTCAGTATATTGTGTATATCCCCGATGTTTTCTATGAAGAAGGCGTGCGCAATGATGTCGGGTTTGATACCATGTATGCCCCGGGAATCATTCAGGGATATGCATTGACGCAGGAAACCGACCACAGCGGGATTACCTGCTATATCCCGGGCACATCGTTTGCCGCATGGACCGATTCTACCGGCTTTTTTGCCTTTATCGCACCGCCGGGAACGCATACGCTGTATTGCCAGAAATACAATTATTTGCGGGAAGGCAAAACGGTCACTGTAGTCTCCGGACAGACAACCGTTCCCGATACCATTATTCTCGAGTATGATACAACGTATCTTCCGGTGCCCCGCGGATTGAGCGCATTGTATGATACGGCGGCCGGAACAGCAACTGTCTGGTGGAATTCCGTGAATGTCGCAGACCTCGAAGGGTATAATCTCTATCTCGACTCGGGGAGCGCGTACAAGATAAATTCATCGGTTATTATCGATACATTTTATACCCACCGGATTTTCAGCGGCTACACTGACACTGCTACGTATACACTGAAGATCCAGGTTGCTGCTGAAGATTCGTTTAATAACATAAGCGACCTGTCGCGGCCGGTCGATGTCGTTGCCGTGTCACCGGCAAAGGCGCGCACCTGGTTTACTTTTACAGTAATTGACACACCGGTCATCATGGACACGGTGCGGATCGTTGCCGGGTACGGCAATCAGGGCCGGCGCAATACGCAGCTCACATGGGCGGTTGCTCATCCGGACTCGATTGTACGGAATGTACAGGTTTATTCGAGTGACGGCTTTGATACGCTTGCCTGTCTCTGGCCGGATTCCGGGACCAGGATGGTGTATATCCATGCTGTTGACGAGGCGGGTGATACCTGGTGCGACTCGATTGCCGTTGCCATTGATTTGCGAGCGGTGGATGAGTGGAAAATTGAGCCGTCGCCCGGAGAGTCGCGTCGTTTTCTGTCCTGTGCGGTCGTGGACTCTGTCCTGTATGCTGTAGGCGGCTGCTACGATCTTGTTGCACTGCAGATGAAAAATGTGGCCATTAACTCAGTGGAGGCGTTCGATCCGCGCAGCGATCAATGGCGCCCTGCACCATCCCTTGTTCATGCCCGGTGGGACCATGGGACCGCTGTTGTTGACGGTAAGCTGTATGTTGCGGGCGGACGGACCTACAATGAACTGCTGAATACCATTGAAGTCTATGACCCGTCACGCGATTCATTCATAGTAGTGGATACGCTGCCTGCTGCCCGGAGCGGCTGTGCCGTTGTTGCGCTCGACGGCAAGCTGTATCTCTCAGGCGGGTTGATATTCAGCCAGGGTGCCCTGGCGATAAGCTCTTCAATTGACAAGTACGACCCGGTGACAGGTGCTTTTTCTCATGTGGGAGATATGCTCATTCCGCGGACCGGTCACCAGGCGGTGGGGCTTGCGGGCGACGTGTACTTCATTGGCGGGATCGGCGGCAACGCCAACCTGAGGTCGCCGCAAACCGTACCGCAGCGCTCAATGGAGATTTTCGATCCCAAGAGTACTCTCTGCACCCGGTCAACTGCTATGAGTATCGAGCGGTATAATTTTGCAGCAGCCGCGGTTCGGGGAAGAATTTATGCAATCGGAGGAAACGTTTCCCAGACAATGAATAAACTGACCGGCACGGTCGAAGAGTTTGATCCGGCATCAGGAGAATGGAACGAGAAAAATCCAATGTCCATGCCGCGTCAGGGGATGGGGATCGGCGTTATCAATAACAGGATTTACGTTGTCGGAGGAACAGAAAACGGTATCGGGGAAAGCCTCGGACAAAGTGACCTGATGGAAATGTATATACCGTAGGGGCCGCAGAATGATGCGCAGTGTGAGAAAATTATTCAACCAGCCCGGCAGGCGCTCAGGCATGCTGCTGATGATATGCCTTGCAATGCTTGCAGCCGCTGCGTGCATTTTCTCAGTGCATGCGCAATGCGAAATAAGCACCAACGGCTATGTGTATCTACACCCGTATTTTTCAGGGAGAAACTGGCGTACCGCGGAAAAAGAGCTGGAGATTACAATTCCCGATAATTTCTGCACGTATTCCCTGGACGGGTTTTCAATCACCCGGAGTGACAGTGCCAATGTTGCGGCATTTACAACAGCCGGCGGCAATTTTTATCTGTCACAGGTTGATTTTAATGAACCGTCCCCGCTCTGCCTCTGCTGCAAGCCCCAACTGGTATTCAATGCTCCGGCGGAACTGGACCTGTCGGGCGAGGCAATTGCGCCGGATTCACCACTGTATTTGCTCAATCAGACCGGGTATACCTATGATAATGCCCGGCTGGTGCTTGCAGGCGATTCCGACAGTCTTGTAGTGTTGAGCGTTGCCGGTGACGCCGCACAGATTACCGACCGTCAAAGCCTGGCATTAACCCGGAAAGCTCATGCTCAGCGTGTTGCGGCGATCAGCGGCGCATATAATGAATCGACAGAGCAGGACACGGGTGTTTATGCTGTCGGTTCCGGCGGTTTGATCAGGTATTTTCCGTTTGACGGAACCAATTTCGGGGCAGAGCAGGACCTGGATATAGCGTCCGGCGAAACAGTCCTCTGTACCGGGGGCGGGAATGCCGGAACGCAAAGCGGAGCAATCTACCGGTGGAGTGGCAGCGCGTTTGTCAGAGACACAACTCCGGCGGCTGTGCCGGTCAATGCAATCGGCAGCAGTGCCGCGGTCGGCGGCAACGGGGCTATTTTTATCCGGTCACAGGGACAATGGCAAACCTATACAAGCGGTTCCGCGAATTACAGGGCATTCGGGCTTTTCAGCCACGAACGCGGGTCAGCTATCGAGCTGCTCGATGAAAACTGGAGTTACGGGAGACACGTATATTCAGACCGGCCAACTGTTATTGCATCAATTGAGCCGGCGTACATTGAGCCGTTTATCAATAATGCAGATCCCTATATCTACGAACCTGCAAGCGGGGACTTCAGCATGGAGTTAAACCTTTCGGACCCTGACGGAAATATCACTGTTCCCGACATACGGGTCGGGGACACAGATTTTACTGCTGATCAAGATGGAGCACTTCAGGAT
>WJKA01000547.1 GCA_014729375.1 Chitinivibrionales bacterium | reverse complement strand
TTGCTTACCTCAGTATCCTGTTGAGTTTTTCAAATATAATGTTTCTGGTAAACGGTTTGAGAATAACCTCGTTCACACCGAACTTCTTTGCAATTTCGAGGTATGTTTCTGCATATGATGCTCCTGAAATTGCGATGATCGGGCACTCCGGGCTGATCTTTTTCAGGTATTGTATGGTTTCAAGCCCTTCTTTTTCCGGCATGATCAGGTCAGTAATTACGGCGTCAAATGGACCGTTCTCAAATTTCGCGATGCCTGTTTTTCCGTTATCGGCTTCAGTGACTGCATAGCCGGCATTGGACAGGTTTGCAGCAAGCGAATCCCGCACGGCTTCATCGTCTTCGATAAGCAATATTTTTTTCAAGTTGTCTCCTCCGTGGAACTGCCACGGTCATCACCGGTGATTGCCGCGGAAAGTTCGTGTATACGGAACGGTTTGCCGATAAATCCGGCCGCTCCCTCGGCAAGAATCCGTTGCTGTTTTTTCTCATCAGCATAGCCGGTCATTGCAATTACCTTTATTGACGGCGCTATGGATTGTATGGTTTTAAAGCATTCAAAGCCGTTCATTTTCGGCATGATCAGATCAAGGAGAATAAGGTCGGGCTGCTGCGCGCTTTTCCTGACAAACTCAATCCCTTGATGGCCGTCACAGCAGCAGGAAACAGAATAGCCCAGCCGCTCGAGCATGTCTGCGGCGATTTCCCTGATAATAGCCTCATCGTCAATAATAAGTGCGTGTCCGTTTATATTCCGGCAAACGGCTTCTGTATTCCGCTTTTCAGGGACAGAGGAGGATTCGTGCAGGGGAAGGTAGATGGTAAACTGCGTGCCCTTTCCCTTTCTGCTTCTGCAGGTAATATACCCGTTATGCTGTTTGATTGTACCATACACCGTTGCAAGGCCGAGGCCGGTACCCTTGCCGACTTCTTTGGTCGTGAAAAACGGATCGAATATTTTGCTGCGAATTTTTCTATCAATGCCGGTTCCTGTATCCGATACAGTAATTTTTATCCATGAGCCGGCATGCATTTGAAAAGGCAGCTTTTTTTGTATTGCGTCTGGAAGAGGTCCGAGCTGTGCGGAAAAATGTAATGTACCACCGTCGGGCATGGCATCGGCCGCGTTTATTCCGAGGTTGAGCAGACAGTTTTGCACCTGGGATTCATCCGCGTATACCAGGGGGTCTCCGGAGCACAGGTCGCTTGAGATTTCAATCCGTTTATCAATAGTATGTTCGAGGATTTCCATGACGTGGGAAATGCAGGCGATAATACCGACCGGTTGCATGGTTACCCGCGCTTTGCGGGCAAAGGTGAGAAGCTGTCGTGAGAGGCCGGCTGCTCGCTGGGCAGAGGCAATGGCTTTTTCGGAGAATTCCCTGATTTTCGGCCTGTCATCGACCATGTCCCCGATTATTTCTGCATAACCGATAATTCCTGCAAGAATATTATTGAAATCATGGGCGATTCCTGCAGCGAGTTGACCGATTGCTTCCATTTTCTGCGCCTGGTTGAGCTGTTCTCTGAGCGCTTCTTTTTCATGCTGCATTTTTTTCTGTTCGCTGATATCCGAAATGCCTGCAATCGTGCCGGCATACGCGCCGTGCTCGTTAAATACCGGCGCGGACTGCATCAGAACAGGTACGGCATGGCCTTTCTTATGGAGGATTTCAAACTCATGCTGCTCTTTGATACCCTGTTTTCTCCGCTCCAGGTATTCGGCAGCCTGTTTTGTATGCTCAGCATCAAGAAAATCAAAGGCGTGCCTTCCGAGCATTTCAGACGTGCGCCGGCCGACCATTTCCGCCATGTGATCATTAATAAAAGTGGTAATACCGTCCTTGTCGAGTATCCAGATCCCCTCGAGCAGGGATTCGACCAGGTTCCGGTATCTGCTTTCTGATTCCTGAAGGGACTGGACGGACCGGTTGTTGACAAGTGCTACCGACGCAAGCTCCCCAAACGCGGCGGCTAGGGTGGCGTCCCGATCGGTAAAGTCCCCTTTTTTATTGGCAAGACCTATGATGCCGACCGCGCGCGATTCAACGATCAACGGGGCAAACAGGACATTGTCCAGCCTGACATGGCCCGGCGGCATGAATTGTGCCCATGCGCTTTTCATGAAATCGTTGTGAAACAGCGCTTTCTTGTGCCGGTAGGCCTCATTACGCAGGCCCCGTATCGGCATGGGTAATGAAGGGTCGACCGTACAGTTGAGACCGCCCGCGTCAAGAAACAGCACCTCGTTTTCGCTGCCGTCGGAAGAGAGCAGCGCGACATAGCCGGAGGCGGCCCCGGTAATTTTTTTGCAGTGATTGAATATTTCTCTCGCCGATTCAGTGAACGTGCGGTGGCGGAGTACCGCGCGGGCACCCTCAAGCAATGATGCAAACTCCGATTCCCTGAGGATGGAATTTTCGAGTGCGGCGCGAAGTTTATTTTCCTTGTCTTTTCGGAAAGACGTGAGACGCTGCTTTGCCTGTTCCAGTTTGCGCTCCGACCGTTTCCGCTCGTTGATGTCCCGGGCAATTGCACAAACTGCCGGAGTGCCTTCATAATTAAAAAGCCTGGCATTGATCTCCACGGGAATACGCCTTCCGTCCTTTGCAATCAGCGTTTTTTCAAAAAGAAGCGATTTTTCTGTTGTCAAAGCATTGCTTTCCCGGTCTGTTTCCTCCACATTGCTGCTATCGAGAATGTCCAGCGGCGTGAGGTCCCTGAATTCATCACGGCTGTAACCGAGTTTGTGCACAGCGACGTCATTTGCATCAATGAAATATCCGGGATTGCTCTTTGTGACCAGGGGATGAATAAAGACGATATCATTCATCGTCCTGAATACTGTTTCATACGGAATACCACGGGAAGGTTTGCTATTCATATGATATTGGCACCATCCACAGCACAGAGGGGGAATTTTCGTATACCAGAAATTATACTGTACTTATAAAATAATTCAACAATAAAATTAAGGGTATATAATGGGTATTAAAAATACCCATTATTCATTGTGCGCATTGTTCATTGATGATTGAAGGTAGGTAGCCAGATTAATTCCCTTATGGGCAATATCGAGTTTTTTGCGTATTCTTTTTCTGTGCGTCTGGATAGTTTTCAGGGAAAGGTTCAGTGCTGCCGCTATCTGCTTTGATTCCATTCCATTGCGGACCATCATGCATATTTCAATTTCTTTCTGGCTCAGACCAAGCATTTTATCGGAAATGCTTTTACCGAACGATGACGTTATAGTGTCGAGGTGTCCGCTAATTAGATCGATATATGGTTTGAGGTTTTCGCCGGTCTGCGATCGAAGTTTGCTCAGGACCGGAAAGATAAGCCGGTCGATGTTTGCGGCGATTTTCGATTCTTTTGCCGTTTTTTCCGATTTGACCTGGTGCATTGCTTCTCTGAGCGCAATGTTTTTTTCATTCAGAAGGATATTCTGCTTTTCCAGTTTTTCTTCGGAGAGTCGAAGCGATTCGTCGGCCTCCTTTTTTCTGATCAAGTTCAGCATGCTGGTGCAGAGAAGGGATATCTGGTTTTCGTCGTTGGTATCATACGTGTCGCGTTTATTTCCCACCGCAGCAATAATCGAAATATGTCGGTTAGTACAAGCAGGGACAACCAGCAGCCGGGTGAGCGGGACATGCCCTTTGGGTACTCCTTTTTTATGCGCATGCTTTTGTGCATAATCATTTATAAAAACCGTTTTGCGTTTCCTGACTGCATCGGCCCAGAGACCGGCATTACTGATCGGGAAGTCAATCGGCTTGTTCTTGATTGTGCACTGTTTCATGGCGTGACCGGACCAGGAGTGTATATGCATGGTTTTTTCTTCTTTGTCCATAAATCCGATGAAGCCGATATCGCTTTTTGTCAGCGCAACGATTTCTTTGAGCACAAAATCTGCAATTTCCCTGACACTGTTTTCGGCCATTTTGCTGAGCCGGACCAGCGCGTTGAGTCTTTTTGCGTAAAGTTTCAGTTTCTCGTGCTGTTTCTTTGATTCGGATACGTCCATTCCCAGGGCATAAATTTTATCAACTGTTCCATCTTCATGCCTGGAGCAGGTTACGGAAATATTCATCCAGAAAATGTCCCCGTTTTTGCGCAGAAAGCGCTTTTCGGTCGAATAGGAATCGATTTTGCCGTGTACGAGCTTTTCAAACAGGGCCATGTCTTTGTCAATATCCTCGTGCCAGGTCAGGTTTTTCCAGTGCATTTTCATAAGCTGTTTGCGCGAATACCCGAAAATCCGGCACAGTGTATCGTTGACCGACACCCAGGAGCCGTCGACATTCTCGATTGCCATGCCGACAATGCCGAGATCAAAAAACCTCCTGAATTGTTCTTCTTTCTGCACGAGCAGGTCTTCGGCCTGTTTGCGTCCGGTAAGGTCGCGGGTAACAACCTGCAGCATCAGAGGATTGCCGGATGTATCCCGCTGACAGGTTGCTATACTTTCTCCCCATATGGTAGTGCCGTCTTTGCGCACAAGTTCTACTTCCATCCGCCGTGTTCGTTTCAAATCCCTGTCAGGCATTGATTCAATTTGCTGCTCCTCGCGCCAAATGCTCATAACATGTTTGTATGATTCGGGAGAAAGAATGTTCTTGGCAGTCAGTTTCAGCGCCTCAGTAACCGGATATCCGAGGAGATGTTCTACCGATGGGCTGACATAGTGCAGATTGAGGTTCATATCCAGGAGCCAGATAACGTCGCCCATATTTTCCGCGAGCTGGCGGTATTTTTTGTCGAATTCAAGCATAGTTTTACAGGCTGCGTCCGGTTTTTTTCTAGTGCTCATAATTTTCATTTTCATACTTGCATTCATCACACCGCACGTTATCTTCTGTCAAATTCCGCCAGAGCGCAACGCCGGGGAGCAGGGAGAGCGATTCCGGCAGTCCGACTTTAGTATAATTAATTGTCAATAGTCATTCAAGGAAATATTTATATTGTTTTGGGAGCAAACAAATTATATATTCACCAGTACGGTCAATTCCGGCCGTGTACCCTCGACC
>WJKA01000546.1 GCA_014729375.1 Chitinivibrionales bacterium | reverse complement strand
GGTTGGGAATTACCAAGGCAAAGGATAAGCCGACAAGTGTTGCGTTGAAGAAGCTTTTTGAGGGCCGCATTGTAGAATCCAATGAGAGCGATGTTGAAGGGTAAATGTCTTTGCGTGTGCGAATCGCGCTTGGGATATGCGGCGGCATTGCTGCATATAAAATCCCGGAACTGGTGCGTCTGCTGCGGGGGGGGCAGGTTGAAATCCGGGCTGTCCTGACACCGCACGGCCGCGGCTTTGTCGGGGAAGAATCGCTGCGGACCGTTACGCAGAATCCGGTCCTTTTCGATTTAGAGTATTCACAGGACAAAAAAAAGTACCTCTATCCGGGGCGGCTCGACCACATTGATCTTTCGCAGTGGGCGGATTATCTCCTTATCTGTCCGGCTACTGCCAATACACTGGCCAAGCTTGCCTGCGGCATTGCCGACAATCTTCTGACAACAGTGGCATTGACTTTTTCACCTGACCGGATTATTTGTGTGCCTGCCATGAATACTGCAATGTGGGAAAATCCTGTGACAGATGAGAACGTGGCGGTCCTCAAAGAACGCGGCGTGCAGGTATTGCCGGTCGATAAAGGTGCGCTGGCCTGCGGCGATGACGGTCCCGGACGGATGATGAGTGTCGACAGTATTGCAGCATACGTACTGTCGCTTTCAACGCCGCGATATTTTTCACACAAAAAAATACTCATTTCATCCGGACCCACGGTCGAGCCGGTCGATCCGGTGCGCGTTTTGACTAACCGGTCATCGGGAAAGATGGGTTCGGCACTGGCCGCGACCGCACTCAGAATGGGGGCCGATGTCACGGTTGTTACCGGACCAGCGGTCGAACCACTTCCGGCAGGAGTGCGGAAAATTCCCGTACGCACTGCCCTGGAGATGAAAGATGCCCTGGAAAAGGAATTTGAAACCGCTGATATCTGTATCATGGCCGCAGCCGTATGTGATTTCCGTCCCGAAACAGTCTCCACCCGGAAAATCAAGCGGGGCCGCAAGGAAAAAACTGCCCTGACCCTGGTGCCGAATCCTGATATTGCCCGGGGGCTCGGAGAAAAGAAAAAAGGACGCCTGCTGGCCGGCTTCGCTCTCGAAACCACTATCGATGAATCTGCGGCAACAAAAAAAATGAATGAAAAAAATTGTGATTTCATGATTTGCAATCAAGTTGATACCGCACTGGAGAAAACCACTACCCGAATATGTATTTTGAGAAAAGGCCAGGCTCCGGAATACCTTCCCGGTATGAACAAAAATGAAGCGGCCAATGCGATTTTATTCCGGATTGCACAGTACCTGAGACTTGATCATGAATGATTCTTTCGAGCGCGTTAAACGGTATTTCAGGCAACAGGCTGAATTATCAATGCCTGATTTTATTTTCAGCTGTCCGTTTGATTCTCATGCTGTTGAGTTGCCTGTTGTATTTGAAACCATTGCTCAGGATGAGGAAACTCAGGAGCAGCCGCAGGTGCAGGAGCGTGATACGGGGTATATCGGCAAAGCAGAAAATGATACGGATTCGCTGCACTCAGCAGGGCCTGATGGAGGTTTCGGCAAGCGTGAACTACTGAAAAAGCTGTATTATGAATTCAGGCAGTGCAGTCAATGTCCCCTGGGGAAGACACGCAATAAATTTATTTTCGGCGCGGGCAATGCCGGGGCTGCTGTACTGATTATCGGTGAGGCGCCGGGCGCGGATGAGGATGCGGAGGGATTGCCTTTTGTCGGGAAGGCCGGACAATTGCTTACCAGGATGCTTAAAGCAATCGATCTTGACAGAAAAAAAGACGTTTTTATCACCAATATCCTCAAGTGTCGGCCGCCGGGCAACAGGAATCCCGAAACAAGCGAGATCACCCGCTGCATTCCCCTGCTCAGGCGCCAGGTTGAAATTATCAGGCCGGAAGCGATACTGCTGCTAGGAAGAATTGCCGCGCACTCACTGCTCGAAAGCACCGACAGTATCAGTATGCTCCGCGCGGAGAAACAGCATTATAATGGTATTCCTGTGATAGTGACATACCATCCTGCAGCGCTTCTCAGAAACGAACGATATAAGTATCCTGCCTGGGAAGATCTTCAGCGGCTGAGGGACCTACTTAAAGAACGGGGAGTCTATGCAGAAAACGGCCAGGAATAAAGGGCGCGAGGCATTTACCAGCAGAATTCCGCCTCAGGCACCCGATGTCGAGCGCGCGGTACTGGGTTCAATGCTGATCGACTCGAGCAATATTTCACTGGCAATGGAAATCCTTGATGAAAGCTGTTTCTACGTGACCGCGCACAAGCGGGTTTTCGAATGCATGGTTCATATGTTTGATCATGACATTCCCATGGATGTTTTGACGCTGGCGGAAGAGCTTCGCAAGCGCGGATGGCTCGATTCTGTCGGCGCCGAGCCTTTTCTCAGTGAGCTTGTCGAGAGTGTTGCCACGTCGGCAAATATCGAGCACCATGCAAAAATCCTTCTTGAAAAATCGACACTCCGGCGGCTTATCGGCATAGCTGCCGAGATTACCACCGACAGTTTCGATTCGGAGCGCGATGCACAGGAAATACTGGACAGTGCAGAACAAAAAGTGTTCGGTATTTCCGAAGCGCGGATAAAGGGCCGGTTTGAATCCATGCACGATCTTCTTCAGGACACATTCAAGGATATCGAGCGATATGCTCGTGAAGGCGGCATACAGGGTGTACGGACCGGTTTTGCCCGTCTTGACGAAATGATGGCCGGACTTCAATCGGGCGATTTTATCATTGTCGCCGGACGCCCGAGTATGGGAAAAACAGCGTTCTGCCTCTCTATCGCGCTCAATGCCACGATACGCGCGCCAAAACCGGTGGGCGTGGCGGTATTCTCGCTGGAGATGTCCAAATCCCAGCTTGTTCAGCGCATGCTCTGTTCCGAAGCGCGGGTTAATATGCATGCACTCCGGAGCGGACATCTTCCCAAACGGGATTATCCCAAGTTAAGCATGGCGGCCGGTCCATTGTCACAGGCGAAAATATTTATTGATGACACCCCGGGAATTACCGTCCTTGAGCTCCGCGCAAAAGCCCGGCGGCTGAAAGCACAGCAGGATATCGGCCTTATCGTAATCGATTACCTTCAGCTTATGGGGTCTTCAGCTACCGTGGAAAACAGGCAGCAGGAAATATCCCAGATTTCCCGCGCGTTGAAAGGCATTGCAAAAGAACTCGGTGTACCGGTTGTGGCACTGTCGCAGCTTTCCCGCGCAGTCGAGCAGCGCGGCGGAGACCATCGCCCACAGCTTTCCGACCTCCGCGAATCAGGCGCAATCGAACAGGATGCCGATGTTGTCATGTTTATTTTCCGTGAAGCAGTATATAATAAAGAACTGGACGAGCAGCGGAAAGGCGTTGCCGAAATTATCCTGCGGAAACAGCGCAACGGCCCCGTGGGTACTGCTGAAGTTGCGTTTGTTGAAGATTATGCCCGATTTGAAAATCTTGCAGAAATGCAGGTGGAGGATACTGGATTTTGACAACAGGTTTTGTTGGAGCATGTGGACGGTTTACTGTTGCAACGGCGAATAAACTGGTCGAATTTCTTCGCAATATTGCCCGCATTACCTATCTAATTTGCAGCACGGTGGTCCGCCTGCCGCTCTTTGCAAAAAACATTTCTATTTCGATCGAGCAGATGTATTCTATCGGCCTCGGTTCTCTTCCACTGGTATCGATAATCGCCGTCTTTCTCGGCGCGGAAACGGTCATTCAGGCCGAATACCAGTTCAGGAACATAATCCCGATGAAATATCTCGGCACCGCTGTTTGCAAGTCGATTATCAATGAGCTCGGTCCGGTTGTCACCAGCCTTGTCGTTTCCGGACGGGTTGCAACCGCTATCGCAGCGGAAATAGGGTCCATGAAAACAACCGAACAGCTTGATGCCATGACCATACTCAATCTCGATCCGATCCGGTATCTGGTGGTCCCGAAAACGATCGCCTGCATCATCATGGTTCCGATGCTGGTTATCTGGGCCGAGATGCTGGCGATTGCCGGTTCTGTGGTCACGGTTGCACTTTCCCTTGATGTTACAATGTATGTGTATACGACCGGTCTCAAGCTTTTCTTTACTCCTGTGGATATCTATATGGGAGTTGCAAAGAGTATGGTATTCGGAGCGATTATTGCAGTGACCGGATGTTATTTTGGATATGAAGCCAGGGGCGGGGCCGCGGGGGTGGGGAACGCAACGACCCGTGCAGTGATGACTTCCGCGGTACTGATCCTGATTTTCGATTTTTGCATTGCAGCTCTTTTCTGGTAATTTCTGATGCTGAAGATTGAACATTTAAAAAAGCATTTCGGCGGCCAGCTTGTGCTTGATGATATCAATATTGAAGCAGAGCAGGGTGAAGTAGTTGCAATAATCGGTGAATCAGGTGGCGGGAAAAGTGTTATACTGAAGCATGTTATCGGCATGATGATTCCCGACGGCGGACGGATACTCTTTCGCGGAAAGCTTATCAACTCCCCGACGACCAAACCGTCCAGCTTTAACGCTGTCCGCCATCATTTTGGCATGCTGTTCCAGGGCGCTGCGTTGTTTGATTCCATGAGCGTGGGGGAAAACATATCATTCCCGCTGCGTGAGCGGACCGATCATACCGAGGAAGAGATTCGTGATATCATGGAAGAAGCGCTTGAAATGGTTGGTTTACAAAAAGCGTTTCAGGAGAAGATGCCCTCTGAGTTGTCCGGCGGCATGCGGAGTCGTGTCGGGCTTGCAAGGGCGCTGGTAATGAAGCCGGATATTATGCTGTATGATGAGCCGACCTCAGCACTCGATCCAATCATGACGGACAAAATTAACGACCTGATCCTGAGTCTCCGCGATAAGCTGAATATGACATCGATAATAGTAACCCATGATATGGCATCTGCATACAAGACCGCTGACACGATTGCCATGATCCGCACAGGCAAGATTATTTTTTCCGGAAGTCCGGCGGAAATCCGGGCCTCGCGCAATCCCTACATTCAACAGTTTATCCGGGGCCAGCGAAAACTTCATTACGCGGTGGAAGAAGAAGAATCGTATGCGGCCTCGGTCGATGTTACCAGATTTAAGCGGCCCGCGGACATTACCAACCTTTTTAAAGCCTCGCAGTCGGACGGTTTGCAAACCGGTGATATCAATCAGCCCCCTTCACGCGATACCAGGGGCGATGAATAAAAAAACCAAAGCCGTTTTTGTCTGTTCGGAATGCGGTGAGGATTTTCCGCGCTGGCAAGGGAGGTGCACCAGTTGCGGGGCCTGGAATACGCTTTCAGAATTCAAGGAGTCCCGCCGGAAAGGAAAGCGTTCATCTCCTGCCGGGCGCCGGGCCACAACCATAACAACGGTTGCTGAAACAGTGCCGGCGGAATCATCGCGGATTCAATGCAGGAAATTTCCTGAAATCAACAAAGTGCTCGGTGGCGGTCTTGTTCCCGGCGCGGTCATACTGCTGGGCGGCGATCCCGGAATAGGGAAATCAACACTGCTGGTGCAGCTCATGGCGGACTGGAGCGCGGCAGGGGAGAAAAAAGTCCTGTATGTTTCGGGTGAAGAGTCGGTGGAACAGCTTTCGATTCGCGCACAGCGGTGTGCAGCATCAGCATCAGGCCTTGCGCTGGTTGCAGAAACCTCGATTGAGACCGTGCTTGCGCATTTTGATAAAACAGGACCGGAAATCGTTGTTGTGGATTCGATCCAAACCATGTACTCGGAACAGCTTGACAGCGCGCCCGGAAGTGTTTCTCAGATACGGGAATGCGGTGCGCTGCTCCAACGGTACGCCAAAGACAGACGGACCGCTGTTTTCCTTGTCGGACACGTTACCAAGGACGGTGCGATTGCCGGGCCGCGGCTTCTGGAACACATGGTTGATACGGTGCTTTATTTCGAAGGTGACAATCATTATCAGTACCGCATAGTTCGCGCGGTAAAAAACAGGTTCGGTCCTTCAGGCGAAATAGCGATCCTTTCCATGGCCGACAACGGGCTTGCCGAGGTCGGCAATCCTTCCGAGATATTTCTTCTCGATCGCGCGGAATCGCGACCGGGAACGGCAATTGTACCGATTATCGAGGGAAGTCGCGTGCTGGTCGTGGAGCTCCAGGCACTTGTCAACCGGTCGCATTTCGGCCTGCCCCAGCGGGTGGCCTCGGGAATCAATCCGAAAAAACTCTCATTGCTCCTGGCCGTGCTCGAACGGTTCGGCGGCACTGTTTTGGGAGACCATGATGTCTTTTTCAATATCGCCGGCGGCCTGAGCGTCACAGAACCTGCTATCGACCTCGGTATTGCAGCCGCAGTTACCTCATCGTTCATGAACAAACCAATACCTTCACGTTCAGCATTTATCGGTGAAATCGGTCTGGGCGGTGAAATCCGGCCGGTAGGAAGGATGGACCTTCGCGTAAAAGAGCTTGCCCGCCTGGGATTTGTTAATTGTTATTGTGCAAAACCGCCAAAGCAAATTATAGGGAATAAAGATTTGTCGGGAACAGCAGTGCATTACTGCCGGACCCTCGGGGAGATGAAGGACCGCGTATTTTAGCACACACTGCATTCAACCACTATAATCTTGAACGAAAATGAACAGAGGATGTATAATTTTATCCTGTATGTATATATATTTATGAAATAACCCCTGAACAGGAGTTTTATATGAAAAAGTGCGTGATATTTCTTTCATTGCTGGCAGGTTTTTGTTTCGGGCAGGAAGAAGACATAATTGCCGAGGGTTTCGGGCAGGGAATTAACCGTCAGGAAGCACTGATGGCGGCAAAGCGGAATGCCGTTGAAAAGGGGATCGGTATGATCCTGCTTTCCCAGACCGAAATCGAGAATTTTCAGCTCAAGCGGGATCAGATTATCACGAAAACGATCGGTGCGGTCAAAAGCTACGATATAATTTCCGAAACCAAATCATCCGACAATCTGTTTGAAATAAAAATCAAGGCCGTGCTTTCGAGAACAACCATGCATAGTGACCTGG
>WJKA01000545.1 GCA_014729375.1 Chitinivibrionales bacterium | reverse complement strand
GTTCAAAAAAACATTGAATACCGAGAAGAGCTTGAACAATCTCAGGAACGGGGCATGCGATCCATAGATTTTTCACAAAAAGCTTTTTCATTTGCCGATATTCTCGAACAGCCCCGCAGTCCGGGAGTGTATGCCTTTAAGGAAAGAGGCGGAGGATTTTTATATATCGGAAAGGCCAAAAACCTTCGACAGCGATTGACCGGTTACTTTGTAAACAGCGAAGAATCTCCGGGCAAGCTGCGCCGGTTGCGAGAGGAGGCCCATAGTTTTGCTGCATATATTTGCGGGTCAGAGCTTGAAGCTATGATTTATGAGTACCGGCTGATACGAAAGCATGCACCTGTTTTAAACAAACAGCGAACAGTCGGCGAGCGAAGCGGTACATACAGACCCATCGAAGATTGCATCATACTTCTTCCACACGCGGATGCAACAAAAGGATTGTCATTCTGGTTCAAAAAGGACCAGAAGATCAAATTGCGCGAATTTTCAGCTGATTTGCATGATATTTCATCACTGTCTGAAGAACTGGAGAGCTTTTTTTTCAAAGACAGGCTTCCTGCTTCACCTGAGGATTTTCCTGAAATTGAAATAGCAACGCGATGGGTCAAGCGCAATGAAAGCCGGTTAGTTGCGGTGCCTGTTTCCGAAGCAGGATCATCAGACGAGCTAATTTCCATTTTCATGCATTATTGGAGGGATTTCCGGGAAAGCGTTGAAGGGGGGCGCACAGGTTTTTGAGTTTTCCTGCTTGAAGGATTTATTTTAATATGTGGATATTTTTATTGTAAAGTATACGACAACTATGTTATTCTTTTGAAAGGGATGGATTATGCCTTATCGCCCGGAGGTTGACCATGATCGTTTCGTAGCCAAGAATAAGATGCTGGCAAATGCCTATGATACCGACAGGCGTGGGCGCAGGTCGGGAAAAAAAGGCGATTCTGATACTGAGCGAGATAAAAAGGCATCATGTTTCAACTGCAGGAAAAGAAAAAAATGTCCGGATTTCAGGGGAAAACGGTCCGGTGGTGCAGCCGGAGCTGCATCATTTGGCGGTGATGAACGGCTTATTTGCGACAAGTATGAATCAGCGCCAACAGAAAATAAAAATATGTCTGATAAGCAGATAAAATCATTGCTGAAAAATATGAAAAAAAATATCAGATAAGGATCGCTGCATGAAGAATTCCCCGCTGGAGCTTTATGAAAAAGCGTATCGATTACATTATATCGACAACAAGCTCCCGGAAGCCTGCCGGATTTATGAATCGCTCATAAAAGAATTTCCCGAATCGAATGAATGCGGTTATGCCGTAATTCAGCTTCAGAAGATCCAGTCCAACGTCGTTTCTGAAACGAGTGCCAGGCTCAAGCAGGGGACCCACCCGCTTGTGGTTGTTACGCTGATGCTTAATTTACTTGTTGCGATTGCGCTTGTTGTTCTTGCAGGGTATTATCTTAACAGCAAGGAACAGCAACTGGAGTATGTTTCGTCTCTTTCCCGCGCTATTGTCAAGGCGCAAATCGGCCGGGACAATGAAGCACTTGCCCTGTTATCCGATCTAAAAATCAATACACAGGGAGATTTAACACCCTACCTTCTGACGGCGGACATATACCGGGCCAATCAAATGTATGACCGTGCAGTTGAGGAGCTTGACACTATCAGAGAATATTTCCCGGAAGCGACAATTCTTGAGGATGAAATAATGAGGATACAGAATGAAGCATCCAGCCGGTACAGAGTGGCAGAGAAGGCCAGTGGAATTGAAGGTCCGCCTGCGCCTGAAGATTCGCCGAAACCTCAGGTATCCCGTTCAAAACGGCCGGTTTCCCGGCGGAGGTCATCGTCGGGAAGGAGCGGCAAAAAGGCACCACAGCTTCTTGTTGACGAAGACAGTATATCATTTTTCTGAGTGAGATAATTCATTATGGACGGCTACGAAAAAATTGAAAAAAATATTGTAAACGGTCTTGTTCTGGATGAAGCGGGCAAGTGGGTCCCACTGTCGGAAAAAATAAGGCAGGAAAAAGAATTCCTTAACAACCTCGAAAAAGGGCGTGTTTATTATAATAAATCATGGATGACTTTTGATGAGCGGAAGGCTGCTGGCGCGCAGGCTGTCAGCGAGGTCGATAATCTCCCGGGGAACCCCGGGGAAACGGCAACTACAACAGTTTCCAGGAAATCCGGGCAGGAAAATGTTGCGGAAACAGGATATCTGACAGTCGGTGCTGTACGGAAATATATTGACGAAGGAAATACTCAGGCGGTTGAAGGGGAAAAAAGCGAATTGTCTATTGCACCTGTTGCGGCAAAGACACCCCCCGAAGAGCGTGATCGATCAATGGAATGGGAACAGGCGCGGAAAAAAGGCACGGTTCAAAAAGTGTTGATTATTGCGCTTGTTTTTCTGGCAATTATTGCAGCAGTCATCGGGTTTGTTCTTTTCTGATCTGTTTTTCAAGGTAGTCACACAGTAACGGTATCTGTTTGTTTCTGTTAAATGCAATTTTGGCTTTTCGACGTCCTTTACTTCCCATTTCATCAATACAACCGGGATTAAAAACAAATTTTTTCATGGCTTTGACAAAAGCACGGAAGTCGCCATAGGTGACGAGAAAGCCGCTTTTACTATGGTCGACAATTTCATTCAAACCACCTGAATTCCATCCAACAACCGGCAATCCGCACCCCTGAGCTTCAGCAACGACCCTACCAAACGGTTCGTTATACGAGGAAATGCAGAAAACATCATGCTCGCACAGCAAGCTCAGCGGTTGTTCCGTGTGCGGAAGCAGTGAGCATTGCTGTTCCATTCCGTATGCTGCGATTTTATTCTTTAAAGTATCCCGGTAATTCTGCGGCCAGTACGCGGTACTCCCCGATAGCGTGAGTGAAACACGCGTGGACCCGCACTCGTTTTGCAAATCGGCAAACATGTCAATCAGCTCGCTGCATCCTTTCCAGGGCACGATCCGGCCAAGATATATGAAACGAATTGTCTTTTTTAATTGCCGGCGACGAGCTGTTTTTGCGATGGTCACGCCGTTATACAGCACAGTACTCGCCGTCTGCATCGAGCGCGGGAGGCAGTCCTTTACGGCGTGCGAAACGGCGATCACAGAAGTGGAGCGCGAATTGAACAGCATACGATAGAGCAGGAGTGGTGTGGATTTATCATCGAAAAGCTCCCTCATGTGAAGACAACAGGGGGTTTTACAGCCGAAGAATTTGAGCAGAATGCAGGCCATGTGTGATTTTGGCACATTTGCATGCATAAGTGACGGATTGATTTTTTTTATCAGAATTGCGAGCCGGACAACGTAGCTGAGAAATGAGTAAAAACCTCCGGGGGAGCGGCAAATAGCACGCACAAGCTTTTCCCTCCGGATATTGTGAGGAGACCATCGTGAGCGAATTATATGGCATGTTGCGCCGGATTTCCGGGCATTGTCGACCAGCGGGCCGTTTTCGGCAGTAACCAGGTGGCATTCCCATATTTGCGAAGCCGATTCGAGGATATCGGTAAGGGAATATTCCGCGCCGCCCAGTTTACGAGCCCAGTAATTGCAAAAAAGAACAGATAATTTATTTTTTCCAGACATAGTGTTTGGTTACTCTTGCAACGGCTTTTTCAGCCAGTGATTTTCTCAGCGCGCTGTCACGAGCAATTTTAGTCAGTGCTTCAGCAAGGAGCGAAGCATCTCCCGGCTCGACAAGCACGCCAGAATCGCTGATTACTTCAGGAATTCCTCCGCATTCTGAGGCAACAATTGCAGTGCCGTATGACATAGCCTCGAGAAGAACTATTCCAAATCCTTCAATTCCTTTTTTTGTCGGGAGTGAGGGAAGCACAAAAATATCGGCATAAGAGTATTCTTTGCTCAGCTCAATATCCGGCAGCTCATGTTTGAAGACCACCCTGTTTTGTATTCCATGTTTCGAGCACAGCTTTTTCAGGCGGTTTTTCTCCGGACCATCACCGACAAGAACCAGTCTGATGTCAACTTCATTAGTGATGAGCGCGGCCGCGCTAATGAGAACGGCATGGCCTTTTTCAGCGACCAGTCTTCCAACCGTTAATATGGTAACAGTATTTCCTGATTGTAATTTGTTCTTTGCTCTGCAACAGATTTCTTCCGGTGAAACTGTCAGTTTCGGATACAAGACAGACAAAGGGCCATCATAGCCGTATTGGATTGCAAGCGAACGGGTGAAATTGCTGTTAGCGACAACGGCACAGGCTTTTTTGAGAATACTTTTCAGCACTCTGCCTTTGAAAAAACTGGTATTTATGGAGTAAAGGTCGGTGCCGTGAATGTAAAGCATATATTTCAGGGGGACAAAAAAGGAGAGCAGCCAGGGGACAAACCCCGCATAACAATTGCCGCATTCGATATCCGGCTGCCGGCGCGAAATTTTTAGCAGTCTATACATGTGATAAAGCATGGGTATAATCGCAGCTTTTTTCGGGAGGGGAACAAGCGGAAATGATATATATTGCAGTCTGCATTCAATTTCGTCCGGTATCTGGCGGGGAGGATGCGAGCATCCGGCAAGAACATAGTCATTATGGGAATAGGTATGACGGACTATTTCAAAAAGATGGCGCTGAATACCTCCTTTTTCAGGGGGGAAATCAAGCGTTACGAGAATTTTCATGTATCCGGCTCCCCGAATTTACTGCCCGGTACCGGCAGCGGTGAAGCACTGCCCGACACGGGTTTGGCCGTCATGGTAGCCGTATCATCCTCCGCAGCAATTTTTATCAGCACTCCGTTCCAGAACCAGAAATAGACATCACCGGGAAAATTATGAATATGCGTCCCGGTTATACTGACAATTGCAAATACAATATTCATTACGGTAACTCCCTTTGCGAGGATAACCTTGTTGCTGTTTTGTGAATTGTCTATCAACTCAAACCCTTTTTTAATAAAAGCAATAAATATTGTAATAATAAAAATAACACCGGGATATCCGAACTCAGCGAAATAGGTAAAATACAGGGAGTCTGCTTTAAGCGAGCCGAGTCCTCTGCCCATAAGTGCGTTGACCGGTTCTTTTGACAAATAAAGAAGATATCGCCACAGGGCCACACGCGAAACGAAAGAGTGCTCTTCAAATGGATTGGTAACAGCAGAGGACCGCTCGGTGACAAGCAGCTTGATATAGTTGTCTCCTCCGATAGAGCCTGTAGCCAGGCTTATGAGGTTGCTTAGGCCACCGGTATTGAATGTTTCATGAATAAATTCGAAAAGTATATAGGCTGTTCCGAGAAAAATAATCACTACAAAACGTTTTTTCTGCCCTCGGACATTTATTACAGTGAACCAGAGGATAAATGTAGCCATCAGACCAATCCAGCTTGAGCGGACAGAGGTTATCAGGACTGCAAAGAAAAACAGGGGGATAAGTATAAAAACGAGGATGCGATGGCTTTTTTGTCCCCAGGACCAGAAGAGCAGCAATCCGATTGTTGCCAGTTGCAAATAATCCGCAAAAGCAACCGGCGCGATGAAGAATGAAAATGGCCGGACAATTCCTTCAATGGCGAGTGTTGAAAAACTGATAGAGTTTATCCAGAGATTTTCGGCTACAGAGTATCCGATATATAATTGCTTGAGTCCATAGAACGCGCTGATAAATCCTGTGATGATGGTAATTCCCCACAGCAATTTAATCAAAGAAAAGCGGGTTGCGTAATGCATCCCGATAAAAAACAGCAATACGGCCGGACCATAGTATTTGAATTTTGTAATGGCTGAAACCGGGGGCGAGATATTATACAGGAAAACACGCAGAAGTAAATAAACAAAATAGATTGAAACCAGTTTCGTGTAAAAAGCCGTAGAATTCGATTTCTGCTTTTGTTCTCTGAATTCAAAGAAAAGCCCGAGGAAGATGAAAGC
>WJKA01000544.1 GCA_014729375.1 Chitinivibrionales bacterium | reverse complement strand
GCATACGGGAATCGCTGACCAACGGGACCACGACAATCGTCGACAGTTCGCGGACCGGGAATTCGCTTGTCGTCCTCAAAGATGAGCCGGTGAGAGCATGGGTTATTCATGAAGTGCATGATAATGTGCAGGCCGGTGCCGACAAGCTTGCGCGAACCATTGAGCTGTTCAAGCGGATTGCCTCAACATCCGATAAAGTGGGCATAGGTATCGGGCCGTACTCGATATTTTCATGCTCGCCGGATTCTCTTCGCAGTCTGGTTACTGCTGCGACACGTGAAAAGTGCATCTGGAGTTCCCATATAGCCGAAAGCGCTGAAGAGCTCCAGGCATTTGCCGAGCACGAAGGAGACCTGTACTTCCAGATTACGCGAAAACATCCGTGGGCGTATGGTCCAAAGGGAATCGGGCCGCTTCACTATGCCCTGGCCAATAACATGATCCCCGATAACGCCATGCTCTATCACTGCAATTATGTCAACGGGCATCAACTGGCCTCGCTGTCCGCCAAAAATGTATCAATTATACTCTGTCCTCAATATGCGGCCTCACTCGGGCATAAGGGCTTTCCGCTCGACCTGGCGCTCAGCAAAGGTGTGAATATCTGCGTAGGAACGGCAAATATTCCGGGGACCGGTGCGATGAGTCTTTTTGACGAGCTTTTTGCAATTAAAGAAAATTATCCTCATATTCCAGCAGCAGAACTGCTTCGCTGGGTAACCAGCAATCCGGCCCGGGCCCTCGATTCAGATCGATCAATCGGTTCACTCGCTCCCGGCCTTAATGCGGATTTTGTCGCTGTGTCCTTTTCCCATGATCCCCGTGAAGAACTTCTGGAGGAACTTATCACTGAAGAGCCCGAAATACGGCTGGTTGTTGTTGATGGTGAAGAAGTTATCGTTGACTATTGAGGAGGAACCGCGTCTGGCCGGAAATCCAAATTCGATTGCGCTGGTTTCTCTATTCCCTTACTTGATATTTACCGGTTTCCTGATAATCACCTGGTTCCCATTTATATCGATATATCGGGCTATAGCAACTCCGACACAGCTATTTTGCATCATGACGTTGTGGAACTGCCTGTTGGATAATGCTTTTCTGTAAACGGCACGCTGTGTCCCTTGTACATCATAGAGCCGGATGCACCCGGCCGGACCAGCGGCACCCTCCGCCAGAAGCTCCCCAACGCGCCGGATTTTGTCCCGCTCTCGATTTGAGACATTCCCGGAAGTGATCCGGGGATTCCGTACCGCCTGGTAGTCGTCCCAGTACGTATCGTTGAGATTGATCACCCGTTCTCTCACGCCGTTCACCGGTGTCCCGGCTGCTTCCCAGACAAGCACTTCCGGATTGTCAAAAGCATCGACAACAAGAACTGTATGACTGCCGTGTTTGACCAGGATATCTCCTGCTTCAAGCTCATTTTTTTCAATATGATCATACCGGTCGAACGTAGCCAGCTCTCTGGTCGATACCCGTGGTTCATCCCACACCCAGCAGACATAGCCGGAACAATCGGTGCCGGTGACCGAGCTTGACGGATCGCCGCAGGTGCTGTAATGACACAAATGCGAACCAACAGGCCATCCGTCAAGAAGCCGCGCTCTGAAAAGATAAAAAGGATCCTCCCCGCCGTATGAATAGGCAACCCCCCGGTATGTCCGGTCGGGCAGGAAATCACATTTTTTAAGCTCGTCTGAACACCCTGAACCGCAGGAGCTCCACCAGTCAGATCCAGTATTCACCGACGTGGGGGTCCAGACAATATTCACTGAGCTGTCCCCGCGGGCAAGCACCGAATCAATATGAATCCCGAAGCATGGAACAAAACAGGAACCGGTCAGTATCAGCAACAGAGGCGGAATCCATACCCGCAAAAACTTCGCAGTATTACCGTGCAGCATTTTTCTGGACATAGTTATCTCACCTGCATAATTTTCACACTGTCCGCCGTAAGGACAAGCGAGTATACCGTGTCGTTTAAAAACACAAGTCGCTTGCCGTCAACAGGAAAATGGGAAACCGGCACCGGCCCGATTACTTTACCTGCAGCAATAACCTTCCCGCCGCCGACGCCTATTTTTCCGGCAGCATTGATACTCATCAGTCGCATGCCGGGTTCAATTGACTGTACGGTGGTGTTTTTCGCCTTTTTTCCAAGCGCCTCGTCAAAGTAGAAGAAATGATATGAATTGCCGAGTATTATTCTGTTACCGTCAATAAATATCTTGGTGATAGTTCTTCTGATCCGCCGTTGCTCGGTATCGAAAATATTGCGCGGGTATGGAAGAGACTGTGTATGAGCGCCTGTTTCTCTGTCATATACCTCAAGGCGCTTATCCACTGTATTGAGGAATAGTATTTCGTCATCCCTGACAACAAAATCATCGCCGGCATACGTTCCCCGCCCAAAAGACTCCAGCATTATTCTTGTGACAATGTTTCCGGAACTATCAATTACTACAATTCTTCCTTCAGCCATATCATAAACATACAAACTCCCGGCTGTGGCAAAAAGACCTCCTATTGAAATTGTATCGCCGCTATCATTTCTCATCAGCTTGAATTCCTCACCCCAAGCGCTGCTGAAAAACTGCGTAGGCGCCTGTGCGCACATCGACTGGCCTGAAACAACAATCGACAGGATCAGGTAACGAAGGTTCATTATCGGCTCCTTTATACTCAGTGCTTGACTTGCCTTTTCAAGTAAAATAAAATAAGAAAAGGAGAATCAACGTAATATCGGTAACTGTGGCCATACTGCAGCAAAAACCAAATGGAACATTCGGGCATCCAGATACGCGGTGCAACAGTCCCAAAACCGTTGACACGGGCTCTCAAATCACAGTATATTGATCAATAATTCTTTTGACAAGGAATATCTGCAATCAGCGAATACATTGCAGGCAAAGTATGAAAACCAGTGGAGGACCAAATATTTATCGTCTCATTGATATAGAAAGGAGGTGACGTTTTAAGAGATTATACTCAATCATTGGCTCTTAAAACTCTCAATCACGGAACATGCAACACTAACCTTTTTGTGAAAGGACATGAGATGAATTACGAAACCATGATTAAGAAATATGGCGTTATTTTTCTTTCAGCGTTTTTGATGATCGGCTATACTGGCTGCGGACTTCTTGATCCGGCAGAGGACACCGACGAAGTTTCTGTTTCGATTACCAATGATGCTGATATCGATACGATTGCTGTTACCGGTTCTGCCACTACTGCTGATGTTGAAGGTGTCATTGAGGGCTCATCCACGCCGATCTCTGTTACCGTGGAACTTACCGCCAATGCCACCGACGGCAGCACAGACGGTATTACCGTTACCACCACACAGGCGCCTTCAGATAAGGATAAGATAGATATCGGCCCGAATGGCGATATGCAAATTTCAATTGCCGTGGCAGCAACCGCGTGTATCGGCTCCTATACCCTGGAAATTTCTGCAACTGTCGGCGGCGAAACGAACTCCACAAGTCAAACTATTGTCGTAACCGGAGCAACTGATTGCAGTCAGACCGGTACGCCGGTGGATGTCTCGGCAGACCTTACGGTCGGCGCAAACCAGAATACCACGTATGGAAGCTCCATCGATCTTGACGGCCCCAATGTATGGCTTTCGGCAAATGCTGTTGAAGCACAGGTAGATCTGTGCTATGCATATTCAGGCGATGCCAGTGTCGAAAAAATCGGAACCCCGGCATGGGCAAAGGCAAGCGGCTATAATTTCGCTGCGAGCTGGAGCGCCAATCCCCCTGAAACTGAATTTTATAAAGCACTTACCGGTGTTACCCAGGATGTTGTTGATGCACAACTGGCGACAAAAGAACAATTAACACAACTGTGGACCACGGCATCGGCAGGAACCGCGGAAGCATCCTACACATGCGCTCAGGGCGATGTATTTATTGCAAAAACCGACCAGAATGCCATTGCTGTTCTGTGGGTAAAATCACAAACAGCCGGCGTATCGGGAACAATTACGGTTATTGTTGCCAAGTAAGAATCAAGAATATGGAACAAACAAATTGAAGTAACGCACCGGCTATTGCAGCCGGTGCGTTTTATTTATAGTGCACTCCTGCATCACAAAAAGGTGAACAATACGATTTTTCTTCTCTGCAAATACGAGGAATAATATTATGGCTGCCTGTATGAAACTATCCGGTTTAATTTCAATTATTGCATTGTTGGTATCCTGCAGCAAAGTCAACGAAGTTGCGACTGAGCTTTTAATCAGCGATGCGCAGGAGGTGGAGATGGGGCGCAATTTCAAGGAGCAGATTGAAGCTGATACTGAAAATTTCCCTCTTTACACTTCCAAAGCAGGCTACAATGTAAATCTTGATCGGTATATCGATTCAATCGGCCAGTGTCTTGTTAACAGCCAGAATGACAGAACTGATATTGAATATCATTTCACGATCATCGATATGGATACGGTAATCAATGCATTTGCCGTTCCGGGCGGATTTATTTATATCTACACCGGGCTGATACTCAATGCGCGTAATGAAGCTGAGATTGCAGGAGTACTTGCCCATGAGCTGGGACATATTACCAAGCGGCATGGTGCCAGGCAGATGGTCAAGCAAGCGGGGATCGATTTTGTTCTTGATCTTGTTGCCGGCGAAGAATCAAGCCTTCGCACCGCACTCGATATTGCATCGGGCTTTATGTTTCTTAAATACAGCAGAGACAATGAATATCAGGCAGACAGCTGTTCTGTGGAATATCTCACCCTGGCGGGATATAATCCCAACGGCATGAAAACGTTTCTGGAGTATCTGGGGTCACTGAACAACTACGACTGGGGAGTCTTGACAGAATCGATTTCAACGCACCCGTCTTCGGATAAACGCGTGGATTCTGTTGAAGTACTCATTGATACAAAACCTGCATCTGTCACAAGCCGCGCCATTCCATCAAAGAGCTATAATCCTTAAAATTATCCTCTTCACCCTTTTCTATATATATTTTTTTATATCACACCAATCATTCTCCAGGAAAGGAGCCGGATCATGGCGAAACAAAGCCCTGCAAAGGTTGTCGGAATCATTCTTGCAGTTGTCGTCGGCCTGCTGATTATCGCGGGTGTCACCCTCAAAATAATGTTCCCGCCCGCAAAGCTTAAAGCAATGACCATGCCGCATATCGAGAAAGCGCTGGGAAGGGACGTGGAGCTTGAGCGGATCAGCCTGGCTGTCTTTCCTTATCTCGGCGTCAAAATGCATGGCCTTGAAATCGCCAATACGGGACGGGAAGGTTTCAGCAAAGGGCCCTTTGTGAAACTCGATGCATTTATACTTAAAGTAAAGGTTATGCCTCTGTTTCAGAGAAGGCTCGAAATCAGCGAGATACTGTTAAACGGTCCGGAAATTCTTGTTGAAACCGATAAAAAGGGGTCGTTTAATTTTGATGATCTTGCAATCATGGCACAAGATACAACAAAAACAGAAAAGTCTGAAGAAGAAAAGGCACCGGCCGCGCCAGCGCTGCCGGTCCCGCTCGCACTGGAAAAATTTGCAATTGAAGAAGGGACCGTCATATATCATGACCGCAAAGGCGGCATGAAACTAGGCCTTGGTGAAATCAATGAGCGCGTGGATTTTTCGATCGATAAGGAGTTGAAAGATATTAAAACTACCGGCGAGCTCGTGGTAAATAAAATTTCTTTTTACTCAAAAGACGTACCGAAACCGTTTGCCGGATTAGTACTTACTTTCAACCATGATCTCGATATCAATCTTGTTGATGGTATTTGTACGATAAATGAAATGAAAGCATCGCTGCAGAAAATCTACATCGCGCTTACCGGAAAAGTAACCGATTTCAACCAGACGCCGAAGCTCGACCTGGCATTGAAAACCGAAAAACTTGATATCGCCGATATTCTGGCAGAAATTCCTGTTGAAATGGCGCCGGAGATCGCAAAAACCGACGGCTCTGGATCGCTGCAGATTGATATCGCGGTTTCCGGCGCGCTTGATTCCGCAGGTCCGGATATCAACGGAACGCTTGCCCTGAACAACGGCATTGTCAATTATACCGACCTCCCGCAGAAAATAACCGATATGAACGCCGATATTGCCTTTACCACAAACAGCCTGAACATATCAACGTTCGGTCTGAAAATGGGCAAAAATCCGGTCAACCTGACTGCGAAAGTCGACAACTTTGCGTCCCCTGTTGTTGATGCCGCTCTTAATGCGAAAGTTAAACTTGACGATATCAAAAATATTATCGAGATTCCTGAAGGAAACGACATTTCCGGACTGATTGATGCGGATATCACCGCGCAAGGCGAGGTCGATCCGAATGACCCGGCTAAAATCAAGGTAGACGGTAGTGTCAAGCTTGACAATGTCAGGGTTGTTACGCCAGCGGTAACCAAACCGGTAGTGTGTAACGGATCGGTTGATCTCTCAAACACCAGAATCGCCGAAAAAATCACCATCGGCATCGGTAAATCAAGCATGAAGCTGACTGCTGATCTGGTCGACTATCTGTCGCTGGTCCTGCCGGATTCGACAAAGAACTATCCTCGCCCGCGACTTAAATTTGCAGTGACCTCGCCCTACCTGAATACCAATGAGTTTCTTCCCAAACCACCGGAAGGTGCGCCGGCGAAAAAGGCCGGAGCCGAATCGACTCCGCCGCAGGAACCCGGCCTATTGCTTGCAGCCCCGCTGCCCGGGATAGACATGCAGGGGACCATTTCAAATAATCATGTTATTTATGAATCCATGGAGCTTCACAAGGTGTCCGCCAATTACAAATGCATCAATGATATCATCGATCTTTCCCTGCGCGCCCGGCTCTTTGACGGTACCTTTTCCCACAATCTGGATGCAAACGCGCAAAATATCGAAGACCTGAAAATCAAAAGTGCGATGGATATCTCCAATATTCAGATCAGTCAGTTGATTGCAACATTCAAAGGATATCTTGAGGGCGACAACAAACTCTTTGCAGAGCTTCGCAAGCTTGATGAATCGCTGTCGGGAAAAATAAACCTTAACACCGATCTCGTTACCAGCGGCGGCACGTCTCAGGAACTGACCGACAACCTGAACGGCTCGGTCCTGGCCCGCCTCAATGACGGCAAAATTGAAAAGGGTGCGATTCTTGAAGGCATAACCAGAGTAGTCGACAAGTTCTATGCAATGGGCCCGGTGGAATTCCAAGACATGAAAGTTGAAGCGACAATCGATAACGGCAAAGTATTTCTGAAAGACCTCGATATGGCATCATCGTTCGGCGACTGGTATGCAGAAGGGACCATTGGTTTTGACGCATCACTTGACATTGCCCTGTCGAACAGGCTGACAAAGAGGCACTCAAAGCCGGTTGCGAAAATGGAAGGTGAGGCGCGGGGAGCGGCCAAAAAGGGATTGCAGGCCGCGGCTGGAGCTGCAGGCCTCTCACAATATGTCGATGCCGGTTCGGTTGTTGACGGGTTCGGTTCTTATCTGGACAAAGACGGCCGCGCCACCCTGGAGCTGGGCATCAAAGGAACCGTCGCAAAACCCTCATTCACCGCGCCAAAACTTGTCAGATTCAGCGGAGGCAAAAAACAGGACAAAAAGCCTCAGGAACTCATTGCCGATAAAATGAAAGAAGAGCTGGAAAAGAAGAAAAAAGAGGCTGAAGAACTGGCACGCAAACAAATTGAAGAGCAGAAAAGGAAAGCACAGGAGCTGGCTGCAAAGAAAAAAGCCGAAGCTGCGAAAAAAGCGAAAGAGGAAGCAAAAAAAGCTGAAAAGAAAGTTGAAGAAAAGGCAAAGGATGCTGCTGGAG
>WJKA01000543.1 GCA_014729375.1 Chitinivibrionales bacterium | reverse complement strand
CGTAGTCAAAATGAAGCTGGAAATGATAATTGACCGGTTCGGATTTCTGACTGACAAAGAGGTAGTCTCGGTCGGCGGCATTCTGATAGAAGGCATCCCATTCAATTTTTTCGCAAAACCGGGCAATACTGTCGGGCGATATGCCTGAGGCATAGAGTGAAGCGACGATAGCTCCCATGCTGTTTGCGATAATAATATCCGGTCGAAATCCGGCCTCTTCAAATGCAGCAAGCACGCCGATCTGGGCCAGACCGCGGGCGCCGCCGCCGCTTAAAACAAGTGCGACTTTCGGCCTGCCGGATTCACTGCCGGAAATAACAGGCAAACAGGTCATTCCTATGAAAAGAGAACACAGCGAAATTATTCGAAGAAATACATGAGCCGTCGATGTTTTCACCTTTTGCATTATGTCTTTATGCCCCGCAGCATCTGAAATGAGAAAGTGTTTTTTCCACCCGGCAGGACTGAGAATATGTACTAAAATTATTTTAGACAAGCTGTTGCAAAAATAAATATGTCCAGACCTCTTGTGCAGCTATTTTATTTATATAATGCATATTAGTACGCTGAAGAATGCGTTGGTATTGCTTGTCTGGAGTGCCCTGTGCGTTTCAGAGCCGTTGTTTGATATGGAAAAGCTTCCGGCCGGCGAGCGGGAAGCCGGGCAATTTCTTGCTGAAGGCGTTCTGGATTCATCGTTATGGGAACAGATCAGGCCCTATTACGCGCAGCCGCTCTCGGTCCCGGCCGGAGAGTTGCGCTTTCTCAGAAATATAATCCCCGGCTTGTCATCAAAGCTTCCGACTACCGCATCCGCGCTCAAAAAATATGAGCCCTGGGACAGCAAAAAGAAAAAGCAGTTTTTCAACGATTACCCGGAGCTTGTGCCGTTTGAGCCGGTGCTTTCGTTTTCTTTTGTAAACATGCCGCATCGGGGTGTGGCCGGGTTCAAAGTATATAAGCGCGGCGGCCCGGATGAGCCGTTGATCGGTGCGGATTTCTCTGTTTCTCCGGCTCCTTTTTTTTCTGCCGGGGGGCGGTTGAAATCCGATGCCGGAACCGTGCGGTGGCAGCGACGAAGCATTGTCGGGAGAATCGGCGAAAAAGCCGCAATTTCACTGGGAAATTATGTGGGAAAAATAAATAACGGGCTCTGTTATGGGTATTTTTCCTCAATACAGTTCGACAGGCTTGAGCCACAAAAAAACTGGCTGTATGCTGAATCCCGGACCTGGAATGGTGGAATGCTGGAATTGAATATTTCAGACAACACGGAATTTTCAACATTTTTTCATGCCGGCACTGATGAAACAATTGCAGGGGTCCTGACGGCATTCACCCCCGCCGGCGGCATAGATGCATATGCCGGTGCTTCGGGTCTGAAAATATACAAAGAGGGAAACGGCGGTGCAGATACGCTGATATATTTGCATGCCGGCGCGGTAATGAGTGCTGGTGTATGGTCTGTGGAATTAAATACCGGGGCCGGTGCGGGCAAACATCCCGCATTTCCACTTGCAATAATCCTCGAGAATACGCAGACTAACTCGTCCGGAAGCATTTCTTTTTGCAGGGTTCCCGGGTCATTTGATGCCCCGCTCAGCCAGATAAAGCGCCGCGCGATGCGAAAGCTTGAATACGAAGATTTTAATGCATCCGAGGACGTTTACGAATGCCGGATGGATTTTCATCATGAAATAAATACTTTTTTCGATTACTCACCATCATTTATATATACGGCTTCACCGGTGCGGAGTTCCATGGACGGCATAGTTACATTAGCGGGGAAAAAGCCGCTGTCGTATAGATTGCGCTACCGGTTTCATCCGGCATTAGGCACCACCGAAGAATTTCATCGTTTCTCGATCAGAAGCGAGTATACGTTGCATGACAGAGCTGCGGCAAAAGTCCGCATGTATACCATGGTCAGGCCCGCACGATATACCACGCGCTCGGCATGCCTGTCATTCGAATGGAATGCAATGCAGACGATTATGCTGGAACCATTTTTTTCGTATTACGGCAACACGAAGGGTGATAACAATTATTTTGCCGGAATAATTCAGGAAATCGAATTGTTCGAAAAGACAGACGGTGTGCTGGAGATTGAAGTCCCTTTTGACGGCAGCGGGGAGGTGCATATTAATGCCAGGGCTGATTTCTTTTTTTAAAGCATTGCTTTTTCTATTTCTGCCGGCTTGTATTGCATGCAGAAATCCCTCGGGTGTTTCTCCGGGCAGCAATGAGTTCGTTTTTTCTGTTCTTGATGTCGGGCAGGGGCTGGCCCAGGTCGGCGTTGTGAACGGAAAAGCCATTGCCTGGGATACAGGGCCTGAGTCGGGATTTGCAGGGTTTGTTGACGGATACGGTCGACTGGGTTCGCCCTCACTCGGCAGTATCGTGATTTCGCATAGTGACAGCGACCACCGGGGAGGTTTGAAAGAACTGCCGCTGTCAATTGTTTTTTCCGGAGAGATTATTGTTTCGCCGTATGAAGACACCGCCCTGATACGGTCGAACAGCGGCGTTTGGAAAGAAAAAATCATGTTCAGAACAATGGCGCGCGGGGATACACTTGGCGGCTTGGACGGCGTTCTGGTTGAATGCATCTGGCCGCCGGGGTCTCTTCAGTGTACCTCGCCGTTCATTCAGAGCGGATTGAAAAACACCTACAGCCTGTGTTTTATGCTCCAGCACGGAAATTCGCGATGCATCATTACCTCGGACATCGATACAAGTGCGACAACGTGGCTGGGAATTCACGACGGTTATTCGCTTTCTGCAGATATATGTGTCGTACCACATCATGGAAGCAGGAGCGCTGCTGATCCCGTGTTTTATGGGTATGTCGGTCCGCAGCGCGTGATTGTCTCATGCAAAAAACCGCCGAATAATTATGGGCATCCGGCACCGGAAATCCTTGATCTGCTTTTCCGGATAAATGCTGTAATCATGCGCACCTATGATGCCGGCCATGTTACAGCGCGCAGCAACGGAGAGTACTGGCAGTGGGAGTGAAAAACTACTCCATTGTAATTTGAAGCGAGTCTGCAATATGCTTATTCGCGGGATTTCCTGAATTTTGCAAAATCCACAAATACTCTTCATAGCCTCCCGCAAGTCCTGCACGGACACAGATTTTATCCTGGGCTTCTGCAAAATCCTCCTGATATCTGATTCTGTCCGCTGCATTTTCGGTTTTAAATGAGTCTTGGTAGATGAAACTCAGTGAGTCCAGCAGGGGATTGCAAGTAAGCCATTTGCGAAGCTGGTCGGCAGT
>WJKA01000542.1 GCA_014729375.1 Chitinivibrionales bacterium | reverse complement strand
TCACTGTCCTGCACAGTGCAGACACGATACCCGCGGTTACAGTCCAGGAAAGGCTGAAGGGATTACCGATCGCAATGGTCCAGTGGCCCGGACGAAGACCGTCGGAATCACCCAGATACGCCACCGGCAAATCATCCGCATCTTCCGTGATTTTCAACACCGCAACATCGGAAAGTGAATCGCTTCCGATTATCTCGGCCTCAAACGAACGATCGTCATTCAACCGTATCTCGATTTCATCAGCGCCCGAAACGACATGGAAATTCGTGAGAATATACCCCTCTTTTGAAACAATAACTCCTGATCCAAGCCCTTTCCGTCGACGCTCGCGTTTTTCTATATCCGGCTTCTGCCTCCGCTGCCGGGGCTGATCAAAAAAGAATTCAAACGGATCGGGTGAATTGAAAAAATGATAAAACGGATTTTTTCTGAAAACCACCGTGTCAATCTTGGTTGGAATGACCGAAACCACAGAGGGAAGCACCTGTTCGGCAACATCGGCAAATACGCCGGCAAACGCCCGCGTATCCGCATCCATTTCCGGTATGTCCGGCTTTGTATCTGCACCGAATTTGATATCACCCCGCTTTCCTCCGTCGGTATCTGCAAAACCACAGGTGCAGTCAAATAAAAAAATAGCTGCTATTGATACTGCAACTGCCATTGCTGTATGCCCTGATCTCCTGCTGGTAACCATGGTGCTGTATCCTTTCCAGTGTGAAATCGCCCAAAAATTAAAAAGGAAACCCTTACTCCTCCGAATTTTGCAACATTTATGCCAATCAATCCGGCTTACAAAAAAACAAAGGACCAGCAGCGGTGTTTTGATAAAAAAATGTTCACAGCGCTGATCAAGCAAAACCGCAGGTACCTGGGACCTGTGCTCAGCCAGTTTATCTCAGGCAAAGAATATCTTTTCCCGGAAATGAATTCTGCCCCTGTTTTTTTCGAAAATTGAGAATGTTTTTGCAGATTTGAGAAAATCCGGTTATGATCGCAAGGGCCGGAAAAGATATATAATCAGTTAAATACTGAAATGGCATTCATTTTGCGTTCTATTCGGACAAAACTGAAAGGAGCATATACGTGAATCCACCACAGAACCCCGAAAAAACCCATTCCTCCGAATCTCCACAGGATAAAAAATCGCAAAAAGGCATGCCCCCTTCCCAGCCGCCGATCTGGCGGAATCCGCTGGTCTGGCTTCTTGCAATCTGGCTCATTATAGCATTTGCAGGCAATAATTTTTTCACCGGCCTTGCGCGTTCTGATATTTCATATTCTACATTCAAGGAACAATTGCGGCAGGACAATATAAAAAGCGTAGAGATAAAGGGAAATACAATACGCGGTGAATTCAAAAATTCGTATTCTCCCGGGCGCGATGGACAGGATGGTGGTGCCGGGCGGAAATTCAAATCATTTACGACCACCAAACCGCCTATGGACGATCCTGATTTGATGAGCAAGCTTGAGGAGAACGATGTAACGATACAAGCCGAGAGCCAGGGCGGTTCCTGGCTTCCGTCAATGCTGATCATTCTGTTGCCCTGGTTGCTGCTTATCGGGTATTTCATGTTTATGAGCAGGAAAATGCAGAACAAGGGTCAGAACATGCCGGGACTTGGAGGGATGTTCGGAGTTGGGAAATCCCGGGCGCGCCGGCACCGGGAGTCAAAAACAAAGACGAGCTATGATGATGTAGCCGGGCTGGAAAATCCCAGGAAGGATTTGCGTGAAATAGTTGAGTACCTGAAAAATCCAGACAAGTTTACATCACTTGGCGCGCAGATCCCGCGGGGAGTTTTATTGATGGGCGCTCCGGGCACCGGTAAGACGCTTCTTGCGCGTGCGACAGCCGGTGAAGCCGGTGTTCCGTTTTACAGTATCAGCGGCTCGGAGTTTATCGAGATGTTTGTCGGCGTGGGTGCGTCACGGGTCCGGGATATGTTTGCAAATGCGAAGAAGGAGGCACCGTCGATCATATTTATCGATGAGATCGATTCGGTCGGTCGCGCCCGCGGCGCCGGGCTCGGCGGGGGCCATGACGAGCGCGAGCAGACTCTGAACCAGATACTCAATGAGATGGACGGTTTCGAGCCGCACCAGTCGGTGGTGGTGATTGCCGCGACCAACCGCCCGGATGTTCTTGACAATGCGCTTACGCGGCCAGGACGGTTCGACCGTCAGATCACCCTGGAACTCCCGCAGAAAAACGCGCGGAAGGAAATTCTGCTCCTGCATGCACGGAACGTGCCGGTCGCCGATGATGTCGATCTGGATTCTGTTGCAGGTCGTACTGTGGGATTTTCGGGCGCGGATTTGAAAAACCTGGTGAACGAAGCCGCGCTTCTGGCCGGAAGACGTGACAGGAAAACTGTCACCGCACAGGATTTCGAGCAGGCAAGCGATAAAATTATCCTCGGCGCGGAACGGGAAGATGCAATCAATGAAGATGAGAAAAAGATAATTGCGTACCACGAAGCCGGTCACGCGCTCACCGCCCGGCTCCTGCCCGGCACCGATCCCCTGCAGAAAGTGACTATCATCCCCCGAGGACGCGCACTCGGCGCAACCCAGCAGATACCCGAAACAGACCGCCATAACCACAGCAGGACCTATCTCCTCAACCGTCTGTGCGTCTCGCTGGGAGGGCGGGCTTCGGAAAAACTCGTGTTCGATGAATTAACAACCGGCTCTGCACAGGACCTCAAGGCAGTCACTCAGTTGACCAGAAGAATGGTTTGCCAGTGGGGCATGAGTGACAAGCTCGGACCGGTGACATTCAATCAGGGTGAAGAGCATGTGTTTCTGGGCAGGGAGCTTTCCCAGAACAAGGATTTCAGCGAAGACACCGCGCGTGCAATCGATGAAGAAATCCGACGGATCGTGCAGGAAATGGAAGATAAGACCTCGGGTTTACTCCGCGACAATCGCGACAAACTCGACAAACTGGCCGGCGAACTCAGGGAAAACGAAACCCTGTTCAAGGAGGATATCGAGCGGATCCTGGGCTAATCCGGTATGTGGAATAAATTCAACATTAGTCAAGGGGGTCGGACCACGCTTAATCCACTGATATTAATTAAATTACACAAAAATACACTGATATTTAATCGCTTAGAACCCGGATTTCAGGGGTATTTTGGGGCCGTTAACTCCTGCACTACTATCGGGAATATTCGCGCAAAAAACAACATTTTTATGATGCATAGATTACATTGCTTAATAAATTCAATCTCTTACTGGCTTTTACTGACCGCTGACCGGTAACTGCTGACCGCTTGCTCGTAGAGGCGCAGACTATCGATATGGCAACAATAATCCGATATTTTTTGGTTGCGGCTTAGCTGCACCAGGCGGATTCAGGTCCTGCCTACCGATTTCTCTCTCCTCGCTCTCAGCGCCGGAATACTCCGCAGAGGTTACCTTCGCGGGTCGGACCGTACAAAATCCCCATTCCGCTCAAAAATCGCCAATTTTCCGGCAGCATAATTTGTATCCATAATTTTCTTCTACATAATACTTACATTTTATAAGTAGTCCCACAGCAATGTATATGGATATTAATGGACAACCCGCTCACGGCTTTTCATTCATATTTTGATTCGACACTGTTTCTTCTGCCTGATCCTGCTACAGGCGGGATTTTTATTGAAGAACAGACAGCGGAGTACTCATCAATGAGACAGAGCGAGGTTAGCAGGCACAAAAAAATCAGCCAATATGCTCCAGGAATGTCGCCAGGTTGACCCCGGAATCCTTAATATCCAGTTTTTGCGGATTCTGTTGCGATGGACTTCGACTGTACGGGGAGAAATATTGGTCATACGGGCAATATCTTTTGATGATAATCCGTTTCGGATCATGGTGCACAGCTCGGTTTCCCGGGGTGTCAGACGAAGCATGAGTTCGGAAATCCGGGTTCCGTACGATGAGGTTATCTCGCTGAGGCTGTTTTCGAGTAAGTCAAGGTAATTACCCAGGTCCCCGGGAGCACGGAGTCGTGTGCGGCTGAGTATCGGCAGAATAATTTTCCTGACATTGGAATGCACCTGCTCCTTGAGCCTGGTTTTTTCTTCCTCGAGCCGGGCCATTACTTCACGTAAAGCCGCATTCTTATCCTGCATATTCTGATAATTTGCCGCAAGTTCATCCTCCGTCCGTTTCTGGTCGGTAATGTCACGGTTAAACGATGCAAAAAGTGTTGTGTCACTCAAATGAATCGGAAACACGATTGTCTGAAGAACACGGTATTCGCCGTCCGGACGTTGGAGCCCGGTATTAATTATCCTGTTCAGCAGTTTTGATTCTGGTGAAACAAACATGCACTTCAGTGTTTTTTTTATTGTTGCATAATCCCGCCTTTTTTTTTCGTTATCGGGCATGAGTCTGTACTGAATATCCCACACCTTCTTTCCCAGCACCTGGTTGCGTTGCAGGCCGGTTATTTTTTCCTGGCCGGGATTGAATTCTATAAATTCGCCGTTCTGATTTACTATTGCAATACCGTCAATGCTCTGCTCCATAATACTCCTGAATTTTTCTTCGGATTCGAGCAGCTTTTTCCTGTTTTCCATGATTTCGGTAATGTCGCGGGTATTGGCGACAAACCCCCTGATGGCCGGGTTGTCAAGCTTGTTGATCCCCATCCCCGCCAGCACGCGCCAGGAACCGTCTTTGTGGCGACACCGGCATACCGTATATACCGGCTCGGAAGGATTTTCGAATGCCTTGACAAATCCCTTCTGTACCGCCTGAAGATCGTCGGGGTGGACAATCGAAACGCTTGGTTTGCCGATAAGCTCGCCGGGCTTGTAGCCCATGATACGTTCCACCGACGGACTGAGGTAGGTCATGATACCCTCGGCATTGATAACCTGAATTATATCCGATGAGCCTTCGATTAGCGCGGCAAACCGGTTTTCAGCCTGCCGCTGTTCGGTCATATCAATCGCGCATATTGCCAGACGGTCCACAACGCCGTTTTTGTCCTTCACCGGATACACCGTAGTGGTCCATATTCTCCCCTCACGAGTGTCTTCAAAGCTAAGCTGCTTTCCGGATTTGAAAACTTTTTGTCCCTGTCTCCAGCGGTAATCGGCAATATGGCGGGGGAAAATGTCGAAAATAGTCC
>WJKA01000541.1 GCA_014729375.1 Chitinivibrionales bacterium | reverse complement strand
TTCGTATACCGTGCTGTCTTTGCGCGTGCCGTCTTCGCGCCAGGTTTGGCTGAGACCGTGAGGTTTGCCGGAGTCGTTGTAGGTAATGATTTTTGATGGCTCGCCATTTTCGAAATATGAACGAAAGGTGTTGCCTATCTTAACGGAGGCCGTATCTCCATTTTCATAAAATGAAACGGGTACTCCTGATGGCTTACAGTTTGAGTAGGGTATAATCGATTCTAATTTACCACTTCTATAATATGTTCTTGTAGTATCTGTCAGGCATCCTTTTTCATAGTTGCGTATGCCCCTGAGGGTCCCATCAGGAAACCATTCCTTCTGTTCTCCGTGAAACTCACCATTGAGATATTTCTTGTGACGAATGATATTGCCTTCCCTGTCAATAACTTTGCATGCAACAAGAGTGTCTCTATTATTAATAACCGTGTCACATTCCATGACAGAGTATGAATGCCCAACTAAAAGAGTTATCAAAATTGTTAATAGTTTAGTATGTAATTTCATAATCATCTAAAATATCCTTAACATCCTGGTTGTATGTATCATATGTGTGTTGGTCAATTTTACCTTTACCGAATTTCAGCACTCTCCTGATCCCCTCTTCAAGTAACCTGCCGTCGGGATCTTCAGAAACATAACTCACGGTACTCCGCAATATCCACTTCAATTCATGCTTCGACTCAGCAGATTTGAGCACCTTTATTATCGCTTCAAAATCGTCCGGCTCGACCGACAGCATGATTGTTCGAATGACCTGACCGCCGAGCGTTTCGGGGAAAGCTTTTTTCATTTTCTGTTGATCATTGACATTCGATCGTATCCTGCGTTTAACACGGGAAAGCTCGGTGCTCTCCATCAGTAGCCCTGAAACCCAACCGGTCAGATCTCTCAACTCTTCGACAGCGGCGGCAGCGGCGTCGCCGACAATATCACCGGCTTCTTTGATTGTGGCAAAAGAATAATCCCGGCAGGCCTCAAACGCATCGCCGAGCACCTCTTTTACATCGTGATAATCTACACTATAAAAGATATGAGCAACAAGCTCAAACCCTTCATCGATTGACACCTCAAAAGCATACCCCGCTTTTCCACCCAGGCCGGCGACAACCTGTGCTCCAAGTTCAACGACCAGTTTCCCGGCTTTATAGCCGATCTCGATTTTTCCTCCAATTCCTGCGCCGGCACGTCCCGCAAGCGACCCTTTCACCAGTGCCAGGGGATCAAATTTCTGGGCCTTTGAAGGACTCCATTCCGCTGCGGTCGACAATGAAGCTTCCGCAGAAGCTCCCGCAAAGGCGTCGCCACCCGCTCCTGCATATCCAGACCGGCCTTTCCATTGACTATGCCAGTCGGCGTTCCCCTCAGGATGGTGCGAACCAAGATCCAGAGCAGGAAGTGCAACCGAACCGGTTATCCCGGCGCCCACAAAGGCCTTGCTGCTTGCCAGAAAACTCACTCTGAACAGGCATTCCCGTCCCTTTTTAATGGCATTCTTTGACTTTTCATGCAAATCGAACAAAGCAAAAAAATCGATACCCTTTTCAGCAGGCAAGCTCCAGCGCCCCGATGCTGTTCCTTCTGCAAGATTGTATGCCAGATTGCCTTCAAGGCCTATTTTGAGTTTCATTTCATCAAGATCAAACTCAGTCTCAGCAGCAACACCGGCTGAAAAGCGAAAAAACTGGGCTTCAGCACTCCCGGCAAAACTCCCCACCACCGTGCCGGCCTGGCCTTCAGCCCTGAATTTGAAATCCCATGGCCACTGCTCATCGATTTTCGGGCTTTGCCAGAGTACCGCTTTGAGCTTTTTTTCCAGTGATGTTTTCTGATCATCGGGAGCATTCTTGTACCACCGCCGCACCTTGTCTCTTACCGAGGTATCGGTCGTTTTCCGCCAGTGTCCGCGAATAGCGCCGCGTTTAGTCTGGTACGGACGAATATATACCCGCCTTTTGTAATTTCCCCATTTGACATTATCCTTTATGACCAGGAGCTCCTGGATTGCATCGGATGCCTTGACATCAACTCCCTCAAAAGTCTTTTTCACTTTCTCTTCCAGTTCGCCGGCTTTTTTTATCTGCGCTTCGGAGCTATCTGAAGACCCGTTGAATTTTTTCCGAAAAGAGAGGACCTCCTCCTGTAACCCGCTGAGTTCGTCAATTTCGGTTATGAGTGCATCCAGATCGGCCTCTTCGACCTCGAAAAACTCGTTTCTTCCCGGGGCATAGAAAATCATGCCGCCCAGGTCCGCTCCCCCGCGCTTTCTGCGAATAATACCGATTTCGGTTGTACCGTTTTCAGATTTCCCGACTTCTTTAATCGACCGTGCCCGGGGAGGAATTTTAAGAACGTCTCCTTCATTTATCGCATCCGGTTGGGGAAGTGAATTATAACGGGCAATGCTCGTGTAAAGTGCTTCATCGCCATAATAGCTCCCGGCTATTTGTGATAATGTTTCACCGGACTCAACAGTATGCTCGATAATTTCACCGGCCATTGTGAGTAAGCTCCTCCACCGTTACATTCTCAAAAAGTATCTCAGGCTCCTCTCCGTCACCATAGCTCGCTTCCAGGGTGTAGCGAAGCGATGGATCTATGTCTGCAAAGAGCAGATCCAGCGTCTGGTTTTCCGAATCGGCATCATCTTTGACAGAGAGTGTTTTGTTATACGAACCAGCCTCATCGGTACTGCGCAAAGTAAACAGGTCATCCTGCGCTTCTTCGTCCTCCGGGTCGATATCGAGGCGAACCAGTAATTTTTCCCTGGCGCCACGGGGCATTTCCAGAACCATGCTCTCGTGAATATCTGCGCATCGCTTATGCCGGGCCCGGAAAAAATACTCCACGATTTCATTTTCCGGCATGCCGTTGTCATAATAATTTTCATCGTAGTAGAGGGTAAGCTCCCCCTCGGCAATACCATTTCGAATGTTGGCATCGATTTCATGATTATGGTTCATCTCGATACCCTTATACCGGGAAAAGAGACTGAAAGTAACCAGACCGCTGATTTTTTCTCCGCTGTTGCCCTCTTCTTCAACTTCTATTTTGACCCCGGTTTTTTTTGTAAACGCATAACCGTCAGGACCCGGCATAAAGCTGCCGTTGCGGAGAATAACCCTGGGTCCGTCGGTTGGAGATGCAGATTGGATATCAAGCGCAGCACTCTGCGACCGCCCGGGTTCGGACTGCCTGATCATAAAACCGGGCTCATTGATATCGTGCCATTCTTTCGGCATAAGTATCTCTCTTTTTGACAAATAGAATTGAAAATGAAACTGCTCAGGTCCCTGCGGACGTTTTCCGGCGTCAATCCGGCCCCGAATCAAGTTCGGGATAAACTCCAGCCGGAATCCAGTCTAATTCTTGCCGGAAACAAGATGGATTCCGGTTCCTGCCCGGGACCGGATCCGGTGTTCGTCCGAATGACGAGACCGACCCACCTTTGTAATTACATGAAAATATCAATTGGTACAGCGAAATGTCTGTGATCGTGATCACATTCGGGGCTATCGGCTAACATAGTTTTTACCCTGGATTTGCCGTTACAGCTTATCAATCGGGCGAGTATAAAAATGAAAAGAGCATTACTATCACTTGTCAAACATACGATATCCCTGCTGATCGATGCAAGCAAAAACTTTTAAATTTAATACCAATATCAGTCTTGTCCAAAATAGATCATTGATAAACCGGCGTAACAAGCATGAAAAACGCAATTCGAAGATATCTGATAATTGTTATTATTGCGGG
>WJKA01000540.1 GCA_014729375.1 Chitinivibrionales bacterium | reverse complement strand
GTTCACACTCTGGCCACCGGGGCCGCTTGAGCGGTACACGTCGATTCGCAGTTCCCCCGGATCGATCTGCATTTCAAAATCCTCGACTTCGGGCAGCACTGCGACCGATGCTGCGGAAGTATGAATACGTCCCTGAGACTCTGTCTGGGGGACCCGCTGCACCCGGTGTACGCCGGATTCAAATTTCAGGCAGCCGAACGCATTGTCACCGCTCACCATGAAAATGATCTCTTTGATGCTGCCGATTTCTCCATAGCTCGAGCCTAAAATTTCAAGCTTCCACTGCTTTTGCTCGATAAAGTGCGTGTACATTCTGTAAAGGTCGGATGCAAAAATACCGGCTTCAACACCTCCGGTGCCCGCCCGTATTTCCATAATTGCATTTTTACGATCGTCGGGGTCGCCGGGCACAAGAAGATACCGGATTCTGTTTTCCAGTTCAGGAAGAGTGTTTTCCAACTGGGCTATCTCATCTTTAGCCAGCTCCAGCAATTCTTCGTCGGTCTCTCCGGCCACCAGTTCCCGGGCTTCTTTATACCGTTTTGCTGTTTCGAGATATTTTTTAAAGTCCGGAAGGTTTTTGGCAAGTGCAGTGTATTCCCTTCCCAGCTTCTCCATTTTTTCGGTATCTCCGATTACCTCCGGCGAAGCCATCAACTCCTCAAGTTCTTTATGACGGGCAATTACATTTTTGACTTTATCGATCATAACACGGCCTTGAGCGCGCGGGTGGCGATTTCAAGCTGATTGTTGTCCGGTTCCCGCGTTGTTATTCGCTGAAGCCACAGCCCAGGAAGAACAAGCAGATTGAATGGAAACACGTGACGGTACCTGTCGGAAAGCTTGAGTACTTCATACGAAACACCGGATACAATCGGAATAAGGCCCAGATGTACAATAAGTCTGAGCCAGACCGGGTAACCGGAATCGAGGATAAAATGAAGAATAAGCGCATCGATAACAGAGAAAAGAAGGATGCATACCAGCGATACAAGAATAATAAAGCTCGTACCACACCGCGGATGAAATGTCTTGTATGGAGTCATGTTTTCTATAGTCAATTCCTTGCCGTCCTCAAATGCAAAAATTGCCTTATGCTCTGCACCGTGGTATTCGAAAAGCCGTCGAATATCTTTCCACAGGCTTATTCCCAGAAGATATCCCAGAAAAAGAGCAATACGGATAATTCCGGCAAGAAAATTAAAGGCAAAAGCACTCTTTTCGAACCCGAGCAAAGTCAGAAGCAGCATGGGAAGGTAGAGAAAGAGAAATATTGAAAGCCCGAATGCAAATACAAATGTACCAATCGAAGTGAGCGTTGTTTTCCAGTTTTTATCCTCTTCACGAACCTCTTCATCGTATGCTATTTCTGCTGAACGGGAAAGTGCGCGATACCCGATTTTCAGTGATTCAAACAGGTTGACGGCACCTCTGAAAACAGGCCATTTGAGCACTGCATGTTTCCGGGATGCAGACACGAACGGAAATGATTCAAGAATAATTTCACCTGCAGGTTTTTTCACTGCCCAGGAAATCATTTTTTTGCCCCGCATCATTACCCCCTCAATAACAGCCTGGCCGCCGACTTTGCTTTTCCGGGGCCGGGATATGCAGGGCACTGCCTGGAGAATGAGAAAATTGAAAAAACCATACGCTTTTTTTAAAAACATTGTACGCTCCTCAGGCCATGCTGCCAGGTAACCGGTTATGGAACATTCATCGAATATCCGATTAAAAAAAGGCAGGAGAAGCATGTGCCTGCCTCTCCCACCCGATATTCTGTGTTAGCGGGCTATGATTCCTTTTTTATTTTTTCATAGCGCTTGCGGAACCGTTCAACCCGTCCTGCAGTATCAACAAGCTTCTGCTTGCCGGTATAGAACGGATGACACTTGTTGCAGATTTCAATGTGCATGCTTTTGGTTGTTGATCGGGTTTCGATGACATTTCCGCAGGAGCAGGAGAACTTGACCGGTTCGTATTTGGGATGAGTTTTTGGTTTCACGGAATCCTTCCTCTATAATGACTGTCTGTAGTATCAACGACCGGAAAACATATAAATATACAACCGAAAACCGGCAAAAATCAAAACAGCATGCAAATCATGCAGCGAAAACACTTGCTCACCGGGCAGTATATGCACTCACGCCCTGAAAACGGCCTTTATTCCGGCAACCGGAAACCGGGATTTGTACCGGGACCCGGTTTGTGCTGAATCAGCGCAGGTTTCCATAGTATTTTATTACAGAATGATAACCTTCGTTTATTTTAATAGCGAGCCGAGATGATTCATCGTTGTACTATCCCGGTTTTTTATTTGTTCCTGGTGCTGTATCTGTTTCCCGGTGCGGGGTATGCAGGAGAAAGGTCCGATTCCACTTATACCGGCACCCGCGGGCAGGATTCGGCACAGAGTAATGCTATTCGGGAACTGGATAAGATAGTTGTTACCGCCACCCGCACGAAACGGAGAATAGCCGAGACCCCGGCAAGCGTGACTACGCTGTCCCGGGCCACTATTGATATCATGCCGGCGCTTGGAGTCAGCGACCTGATGCAGCATGAGCTCGGTGTGCAGATGAAACGATATGCCGGAGTGGGTGAGGGGATGCCAAACGACATAATTATGCGGGCCATTCCCGGCGGATTTGCTTCGACGAGAGTGATGGTCCTTGTTGACGGACTTCCCACAAATGTTTCCGGAACTCCTTTTCTGATTATCAATGAGGTCCCGCTCGGCGCTATTAAATCGGTGGAGATTGTCCGCGGCCCCTATTCTTCACTGTACGGAGCAAATGCTTTCTCCGGTGCTGTTAATATTCTCACACATGATGGTGACGGCAGGCCTAATGCGAAGGCGTTTTTTCATACAAGCGTTCCATTTACCATGATACATGAGGCGGCAAAAAAAGACGGGTACCGTGGGGCCGGGCTGGTTGAAAAAAGTGTAGGGGAGGCCTATTACAATGCGGAGATACAGAGCAGCGGCGGAAATGAACGCTATACTTACTTCGTAACGGCTGGGGCCCTCTCAGTCGGCAACTATCTGGCGAGCGACAGCGCGTTTGTGAGCGGAGCAAATATTGATTATTTCGTTCCTGCCGAGAACCGTGATTATCGCGATTACAGAATTTTTGGGAAATTCGGTATACAGATTACCCCGCATGCAGATTTCGAACTGCACACCCGGTATTTCAACAGCGATTTGGGCGGTGGAAAAACAAAAAAGGTATATCCGGATTCTTTTGATATCGATATACAGGGAGAGAAATTGTTACTGGGCCCTTTTGTGCATTTTCATCCGTTTGGCAATTTGGATGTTCGCGTCGGCGGATTTTATCGTCGAGTAAACGGTGATTTTTATAATGAATGGCCGCGGCCGACACCGGACACCACAGACCCCAGTTACTGGGGCTCGTCTACAAATGACTGGCAGGTTGAAATCCGGTCTGTCACCCGTCTCGGCAAATATAACATACTTGTGGCAGGCATGGAAAACCTGTGGAACACTGTCAATTTCGGCGCAGCTCGCCACCGTACCGAGGATTCTTTGCTGTATAACGCATTTTCGGTTGATACCGGAATAATAAATTTCGGCGCATATATTCAGGATGAAATTTCCATAGGGCAGAATGTTCTGATTGTTCCGGGTGTCCGTGCTGATTATCATTCTGATTTCGGTCTTGCTCTTTCGCCGAAACTTGGGGCAAACTTCTCCCTGTTTGAAGGCGTGCGGCTGCGGTTATCGGGGGGAAGAGCATTCCGGGCC
>WJKA01000050.1 GCA_014729375.1 Chitinivibrionales bacterium | reverse complement strand
TGGCGGGACGCCAACGACGACGGCGACTGCGAGGACGCGGGCGACGAGAAGCTGTACTACTGCAACGACGCGAACATGAACGTGACGGCCGTGGTCGACGGCGACAGTGGCAACGTGGTGGAGCGCTACGCCTACGACCCGTACGGGAAGCCGCACATCATGGACGCCTCGTTCGGCTCGCGCAGCAGCTCATCCTACGACAACGAAATCCTCTACTGCGGCTACCGCTTCGATCCCGAGACGGGCCTCTACTCTGTGCGGTTCCGGTACTACCTCTGGCACCTGGGCCGATGGGGCAGCCGCGATCCGGCGGGGTACACCCACACACGAAGCCTCTACAGCTATGCATCTGGCGACCCTATTGGGTTTAGAGATCCCCTGGGGAAGAAAGAGAAAAGGGAGAAGAAAGGGAAGCCTGACTATACGACGGCCAAGGAGATCTACGAGAAATTGAATAGCCCAGTAGGCCAAACGGTTAAAACAGCCGCTGAAGAGATATCAAAGGAAACGGCCACCACTGGTAAGCCCAAGATCAATCCCGACCTCACGCCGAAGTCATTGGCAGGGGTACTCAATGGTCTTGCTACGTCAAAGGGATGGGAGGGCATTGATGCACTGGTTAAGGGACTGGAGCGTTTCTCAACGGCCGGAGCCCCGTGTCGTAGCTGGATGGAAGATTCCTTGAGGCGAAGACTGCTCGCTCGAGACCCCACGACTAAGGTTGATCCTTGTTATAAAATCACCAATGGTTTGCGTGGTGACGTGACGGTCTCGAGGCCAAAAGAGTGGGCAGGGGAGTGCCTGTTTGACCTGCTAGAGAAGTGCGGTGATGGGCACCTTGTTAACCTCAATGTTGCAAAAACCTTTTTAAAATTTGCAAATCACATTAAAGACTGATGTGATAAATCTGGGCGTGCAAATAACGAGAAGCGCACGGCCTATAGTACCAAACAAGAGTAGCAATCTATGGGACGAGAGCAGGCAGGGGCATAGAGTGCTCAGTAATATAACAACTATTGCCGCCTTGGCAGGGCTACTGGTGGTGTTGGGCTTGGGGTGCGCAGGGAGCCGACTGCAGAGCGCCGGCGGGACCGGCTGGGACCTTAGGTCGGAGGCGCCCCTGCAGGTGTACGTGAGCGAGGGTCCCGGCGTCGAAAGGGAATTCGTCGGAAACGTGTTCGAGGGGAAGCCTCTCTCGCTTTCGGCAGATCCCGGGCAAGTATGGGTCGCGCCCGTTGGAGATGTCGACATGTCCAAGGTGGCGGCCGCTATGCGCAGGTCGCGGGTACAAGGGCTGGTGTTGGCCCTGACCGGCGCCGCGGATCTGGCGCCCATGATCGATGTGCCGGGATTGCGACACATCGGCGCGCGGCGCGGGGGGGTGACCAGGAAGTCGCTTGCCTGTATCAGCCGGTGTACGGGCCTGCATTCGTTTGCCGCACGCTTAAACGACGACGAGTTGGCGATGCTTGGCTCGCTCGAACGACTGAGGCACCTGGACCTGTCGGGGTCGGAGATCACAGACGAGGGTCTCGCATCGCTCCGGAACTTTCCGCAACTGCAGCACCTGAGCCTGCAAAGATGCGATATTACGGACGAAGGCCTCCGGCACGTTGCCTCCCTTGATAAACTGAAGTGGCTTGACCTTTCGGGTACGAAGGTCACCGACGCCGGGATGGCGCACTTGGCGTCTTGCCGAGACTTGTGTTCGCTGTTCCTTGGCGAAACCGACGTCAAGGGGTCGGGACTGGAGTACCTGGCAGGGCTCCAACGGCTTCGGACACTGGACTTTGCAGATACTTCGTTGACCGACGAGGGATTGCAGCAGCTTGGGCAGCTGGCCCCCCTGCACAGCCTAAGGCTTTACCTGGTGGGCCTCGATGATGGCGACATCCGACATATTGTACAGCATAAGGGACTCCGTTCCCTGAGTCTGGGTGGCAATCCGTCGGTCACCGGCGCGGGGCTCCAGCAGTTGTCGGTCCTGAAAGAGCTTCGGGAGCTTAATCTGGCTGTCACCGGTATCAGTGACAAGGATTTGCCGATTCTGCAGAACTTCCCCAAGCTGGAGGTCCTTGTGCTCATCGGGCACCATGACATCACCGACGAAGGGCTCGTTCACCTCCGTGCCCTGAAGAACCTGCGGGAGTTGCGTTTGGAGTGCACGAACGTGGGCGGGCCGGGATTGGTTCACTTGGCGGCACTTTCATCGCTGCGGCGGCTCGAACTGTACGGCACCGAGGTTACCGGCGAGAGTCTTAAGCATCTTCCGACCATGAAGAGCTTGCGCCACCTCGGACTCTCCAACAGGCCGGTTAACGATAGCGGTTTGGCTCATATTACTTCATTGGCGAGATTGCGGCACCTTAACCTGTCGAGGACAAATATATCAGACAAGGGGTTCGCACGAGGCGGCGATATACCCGAGGTACGGTATCTCGATGTGCATGACACAGCTTTCGGCAACGAAGGCTTGGCCTACCTGGCGGGCGCGGGCAAACTGAGGGTCTTGCAGGCCAGCTCGACGCACGTCACGGATGCCGGCCTGGCCCATCTTGCTGGGCTGAGGAGCCTGCACGAGCTAGGCCTTTGGGGTACCCAAATCACCGACGCGGGCCTTGTGCATCTCCGGGGATTGGCCGACCTTCGGTACCTTAATGTGGGACAGACCGACGTCACCGACGCGGGGCTGAAGAAGCTTCGCGACGCATTGCCGGCAACCGAGATTGAGGACTATTAACACTACAGCAGTGAGAAGCGAGCAACACCCATTTATGGGCAAGTTCGCTTCAAGCCGGAAGCGGCTGGAAAGCGAAAGCCCCTACAGGGATCTACTTGGTCTCGCTGTCGTTAAGGTTACCATTGGATTGTTTGGACGGCGCGGGCGCACAGACACCCCTTCGCACCGTATCCGGTTCGGTTTGACGAGTGAACGGGCAGCGCGGGCCGTGTGACGCCGGGTGGCGGGGGGACGCACCGTGACGTTCCGGCGCTTAAGTCCCTGCGCGGGGCCGCGTCGTTGACCAGCGGTGGGAAGATTCGTCGGGGAACGAAGTGGACCAGGTCACCTACACCTACGACCACGCATCGAACCGCCTCTCGCGGGACGTGATGCCCGACGCCCCGACGCCGCCCTCGGGCCTCGACGAACTCTACATCTACGACGGGCTGCACCGGCTCTCGGGCGCCGAGCGGGGCGACCTGAACGCGAACAAGGACGCCATCACGACCCCCACGTTCCAGCAGGCGTGGGACCTCGACGCCCTGGGCAACTGGTCCGGCTTCGACGAGGACACGGACGGCAACGGGTGG
>WJKA01000539.1 GCA_014729375.1 Chitinivibrionales bacterium | reverse complement strand
CGAGCTTTCGAAGCATTTCAAACGACTTGCGCGCTCCTGACTCGCCGCGGCCAAGCGGCCCGATCGTCATCAAGCCCCGGAACGCAAGCGCCTTGCTTTCACATACCCGCTCGCACAGCCTCAGGCATTCCTCAGGTGAACATCCGTGTTTTGCCCGTTCACCGGACGTGTTCACCTGGACCAGAGCATTAATTTTCCCGTTGCGTTTGTGTGACGCCGATTCCATGCTCAGGACAAGCTTTTCTCTGTCAACCGAATGAATCCATCTGATATGGGGCATCACCTTGCCGACTTTATTTGTCTGAAGGTGTCCTACCAGATGAAGCTCACCGGTGCCGGTCAACAAAGGCGCTTTCTGAAGTATCTCCTGAACCCTGTTCTCGCCGATATCCCTGATTCCGAAATTAATGACCGATTGCAGTGTTTCAGCGGGATGCGTTTTTGTTACGACAATCAGACGGACCGACTCCCGGGGCCGTCCCGCCCGCTTGCAAGCCGCGATAATCCGTTCCTGCAATTTTTCATATCGGTCGTGCAATGTTTCCGCCATCAAATATACTTACCCGGTTTAAACAAATCGAATATTCAATTAAAAATAATAAACAGTCCCTGTTCAATTGAAATTGCCGTCATGATAAAAAAAACGGCCCCCCCGGGCATATTCCGGAGAAGCCATTAATTTCATCTCCAATACAATGGTTTTTTACTCAATTATCGAAAATGTAGCATCCGAGTAATCCCGCGCAAAACCGGATGACGGCCCCGCGCATTCACCTGCGCCCATGAGACGCTCGCGTTCGTAGTCACCGTAAATGCTGGCAACGCATTCATCAGAAATCATTGAGACAGAACCGTAAAGCCCCTGCCATTCGGCAGATACTTCCCAGTGGAAAACACCAAGATTCCCGGTATAATGCTCAGGATTGTCATTCTTAATGCCTTCATCCTCATTAAAAGAATACAATTCCGCTCCCATAAGGTCCGGTAAAACCGAAACTCTGACTCCCCGATAAATACCGGCTTCATTAGTGACCCAGACAATTGTCATTGTATCGCCCACTTTGAATACTTCCCCGCCATTGGGGCGAAGTACCTTTATTCTTTTGCAGGTATCAGCTTCCGTTTCATAGACAACATCTATTTTGATCGGTTGTGATATGCTCTCGCTGCCATCATCCGCTTTAATAGAAAACTCATACCCGCCGGTATCGTATATTGATGTTTGCCAGGTAAATACACCGTTTTCCAGAACAGCACTTCCCGGGGCATCGCTCAAGCTCAAAGTAACATCATTACCGTCAGGATCGGTTGCCTCTACTTCGAAACGTATCTTTTCATATGCATATGCACGGATACTGGTCGGGCAGGTGATTTCCGGTTTTGTCGTACCGGAAGCAAGAAGCGTGATGGAAACATCGGTTGAATAATCGGCAATCGGCACCCGTTTTGTTTCATAATCAGCATGGGTTACCTCGAGCGTATCAATCCAGATCCCCTTTTTTGCCATGCCCCGGGCGGGTGCGCCCCGCGCAGTCGTCCGGCCAATTTCAAACCCCAGCCTTCGCCCGTCAAGAAGCTTTGCACAATGAACATCATTGCCGATGCGGAACCTCATGATATAGACCTGTTTTGACAACAACGAGGTGTTCAGCGCTACAGTATGGGGTCCCGGCGCGAGAATTCCTTTATTCATAACACTGATTGCCCGGCCCTGAATAGTGTACAGGCCTACGGAAACCCGGGCACTCCTTGAGAGTGTAAATAAAAGGTTTCCCTTGATAATCCGGGCATCATATCTGCTGAAACCGGCAGAATTCCCTCTGATGATACCGGTTGCCCCAAATGTACCATCACTGCCGGTCGTAATTGACTCATTTCTGACAAGCGCGGTTATCTGAGCACCATCAACTGGTGCGCTGCTTTCGTTCTGCACATTTCCGGTAAGGGAAAGTGTCCATTCTGCACCCGCCACAGCCGATATCGAAACCAGCACTGCAAAGCATCTGATAAAACGCATCCGATTTCCTCCTTCAGGATTTGAAAAATTGCGTTGTGTTTCTGTATCATATAAAATAATTAAATTTTTCCAGTTTTTCTCCGATTTTCGATGCGCGACAAATATTTTTTATGGTACAGAATGTTTATCAGGCCCCGTGCAGTAATATTTTCATAAATCCGGGCCATTTTGGCGGACAAGAATTACAGGCAGATTCATAATCAATGGAACAATATCAAACAATTACGTATATATTCAACACAAAAGAGGAATGCAAAGAGCTTTCAATCAAGCTGGATAAGCAAACCCTGGAGTTTATTCAACCGGCTCCGCAACCATCAGTGCAGTGGACAAAACTGGATTTTTGTCGATGCACTAATTGCACGCTGGATTCATCAAAATATGAGCACTGTCCCGTGGCGCTCGGTATAATGCATGTAATTTCCGGTTTCGGCAATTGCAGCTCGACCAGTATAGCCGACATTCATGTTATCACCGAAAACCGCGAATATCGCAAACAGGATACCATAGAAAAAGGCCTCAGCTCCTGTATCGGCCTGGTTATGGTTACCGCAGGATGCCCGTTTTTAAACATGCTTCGCCCAATGGCCTATACCCACCTCCCCTTTGCAACACCGAGAGAAACGACATATCGAGCAGTCTCCATGTACCTCCTCGCACAATATTTCCTTCAGCGAAAAGAAAAAAAGGCCGATTGGAAAATGAAAAAGCTTGCAGCGATTTATACAGACATCAGAATTGTTAACCAGTGCTTTGCCAGAAGAATAAAAGCAATTGGTTTCAGCGAAGCAAATGTTGATTCACTCGTTCGTCTTGATTGTTTCGCAACAGCGATAACGCTTTCACTGGTATCCGACTGGTGGGATGAAATCGAGGCTTTTTTTGCTCCGTATCTTGAGTAAATGTGCTGGAGTCAGGCTTTATCCAGTGATGAAACAACCCTTAACACCTTGTCAAGGTTTGTTATTTCTATCAACCGGGACATATATGACTCGGGATCGGTATTGGTGTTTAGAAGCACTAATTGTCTTTTTTTATTCTGCAGCAATTTATGATAATAGATTATAACACCCAGTCCGTGACTGTCGATATATTCCGCACCGCTGACATCAACGACAACCTTATCACTCTTCTGATCAAGCACGACCTCAAGTTCTCTTCCCAGCTTTTCATCACCCTCGCCCCGCACCCTTCCGCTTAACGAAAGCACCGGCATGCCGTTTTCTTTTCTAATTGCTATATCAACTGACATGATAATTCCTCCCAGCAGCTCAAAAGAGCCTGCTTATTGAAATATTGCGACCTTTGATTCTACCACCTTCAGCACCGTTTTCAAACCAGTGCTTTCCAGCAGACCGTTAATATAGGATAATTCATCTCTATTCTCATTCAGCAGGACAAGCGATCTCCCCTGTTTTGCCAGTGCGTTGTGAAAATATGCCAACAGGCCCAACGCATGGCTGTCCATAAACTCAAGGCCGGTAACATCAACAACAACAGCCGGATAGTCTTGCCTCGAAAGGCTTCTCATTTCTCTGGAAAAGCGGTAAACATCCTGATCTTTAATCATGCCTTTTATTGTAACAAGCGGCACGCCGTTTAGCTCGCTTTTCTGAATTTCACATTCGAGTCCAGACACCATGTTTCAGTTCTGTATAATTGTCATAATTCGATTCAGCAATAATTATATCACCCGGAGAAAGGCACTTCAACTATTTTCTTCATGTACATTAACGAGAGCATTTAAATTCTCCAGTGGTCGGTGGCGCGATGTTGTTCGGTTATGCGCTCACGATTTATTATTTTGCTATTCTTCGGAGGCTCCTGTATGAAAACAAACATCGTCGTTCTGTGGTTGAAGGCAGTTTTATTACTGTCTGCCGCAATGTGCTTTTCATGCTCGCCGGTAATAATTGAAAACGTAAAAGAAAACGACACTTCGCGGTGTCGGTATATGGCGGACGTATGTAAGGATGCCGAAGATTTCGAGCGTGAATACATTTCACTCCCAGCCGAAGAACAGAAGGAGCTTGAGCCGATTTACAACACATTGCGTTCACAATGCGCTGATGCCGTACGGGCGTGCAAAAGAAGCAGAAAAGAGAAACGCTGATGGGACTTTCCAGAGATCAGATTATCGAATACGCGACCAGGTATATTCCGGAAAACGAAATTGTCGATTTTCCGCAGAAAAACGATGTTTTCTGCTTTCTGGAGATGCCGCTTGACTCACCAGACAACGAACAATCCAACTGGAGTTTTGCCGGATATAATAT
>WJKA01000538.1 GCA_014729375.1 Chitinivibrionales bacterium | reverse complement strand
ACGCAGGACATCCCGGTCACCGATACTGTCAGAAGCGCCTGCGCATTTCTTGGTTTCGACCCGCTCCAGATTGCCAACGAGGGCACATTTGTTGCAATTGTGCCGGAAAACGCGGCACAGGATGCGCTTACTGCACTGAAGAAATGTAAATATACTCCCAATCCTGCACGAATCGGCACGGTCCAGGCCAGCGGCCGGTTCCCACTTGTTTGCGAAACGGCAATCGGCGGCACCCGCCCGGTGCCGGTACCTTCCGGAAAACTGCTTCCGAGGATTTGCTGAAAAACTCTGAGCCACTGATTAGCCGCTGTTGCCATGTTCCGGCCACAGCCCCGGGTGATAGATAGTGAAATCAACAGATGGTCAGGTTTTCCCGATTAATCGGGCCCCGTGCTCCAGCAGCAGAAATACAGTACGGGATGTTTACTTCGTGATCTGTATTTTCACTCCGCTTTCACTATCATGGTACATGCCTCCCGGTCAACTTTACCGCTTCCTTTTTTCGGAAGTACCTTTACCAGTTTGATCTGTTCGGGCATTTTATAGCGGGGAATACGATCGACCACCTTTGAAAGGATTTCTCTTTCAGTGGTTTTCGGGGAAACGGCAACCGCGACCGCACGGAGCGTATAGCCGCTCAATGAATCAGGTATGCCGACAACAGCGATTTCAACCAGAAGGCCCGTCTCCATGAGAACATCTTCAACCTCCTGCGGATTGATCCGGTGACCGCTTACCTTGAGCATATTGTCGTTTCTTCCGGTAACAAACAAAAAACCATCCTTGTCCCGGTATCCCCGGTCGCCCGTGTGGTAGCCGTTTTTGTCAAGCACCTTTTTCGTCGCCGGTCCATCGTTGAAATAACCATGCATGATATTGTCGCCTGAAGCAACCAGCTCACCCTCGAAACCTTCAGCGCATTCCCTGCCGCTTTCATCGAGCACCTTCATGGTAACGCCGGGAATAGCCGTGCCGATCGAGTCCATCTTATCGATGTAGTATTCAGGATCGAGCCGGGTCAGACGGGCCGATGCCTCGGTCGCGCCATACATTACAAAAATATCCGTGTGTTCGGGAAGGACCTCCCTGAGCTGCTTTTTGATTTGTAACGGCATATGCCCGCCGGCCTGGGAACAGTAGCGGAGCGAACGCAGCTTGTCACGGTATTTGAGAAGCGGCGACCGGTGAAGAAGATACGCATAGGTTGCCGGAACACCTGAAAATCCGGTTACCTTCTCGGAAACCATCTGATTCAACACCGCAGCAGGGAATGCAAACTGGTTGTTGACAACAACACACCCTCCCGCTGCAATGTGCGTGTTCAACAGCGACAGTCCCATCACATAGTAAAACGGAAGTACTACCATCTGGATGTCACGCGGGCCGAGCTTGATATATTCGCAGATCGAATTTGTGTTGGCAACAAGGTTTTTATGGGTGAGCATGACTCCTTTCGGAACCCCGGTCGAGCCCGAGGTATAGATTATCGTACAGAGGTTTTCGGAGTTGATATCGACCACAGGATTGGAGCTGTCGCCTGAATCGAGAATGTCCCGGAGCGGGTATATGCGCACTCCTGTAGTGTCCCAGTCGAGCGAAGGCCTTTCCACCACAACTGACTCGCTTCTGCACCTTGTAAAGTCAACCGCGCGCATGGTCTTTTCGTACTTTGCAGACACAATAATCGCCCGGGCACGGGTCTCCTCGAGTATGCGTCCGATTTTCTCAGGGGAAAACCCGGTATTGAGCGGGATTACCGCTGCGCCGCTTTTGAGTACGGCATACCAGGAGATTATAAAATTGATACTGTTTTCCGAAAGCAGGACAACAAAGTCGCCGGACCGGATTCCCTGCCCGAGCAGAAACCGGGCCAGCGCATTCGCGTTTTCATTGAGTGCGGCATAGGTTGACCTTTGCGGGCCGAATACCGCGGCACATTTTTCAGGAGTTGCCTGTGCATGATACGCAAGGTACTGGTGAAGAACTTCGAATTGCTGCATAGCAGGGTCCTGTCCTGGTTTTACATGAAAATATGATTTTGAGAAAATACTATCGTGCCCGTAATTGGATTAATATTGGATCACTATCATAAAACAGCTCTCTTGCAGCAACAATTCTGGACATGACACAAAGCACGTGCCGCACATGAAATATTATTGAAAAAATGTACCTACTCAAGTCCCTATGGATATTTCTGGCGTCATTCCGGCGAAAGCAGGGTCTGTTGCACAAAGGCGGCACCTCCAGGTGCGCCCCGTGATGAGCCGAATGTAACATCTGATGAATTGTAAACATTTCCTCCGGCGTCTATCAATTGTATCTTATGCCGGTTGAAAGAAACGGTTCGCTGCTGATTGCGGTTATTGGTTACCAGAAAATTAAAACATGCTTTGCTTCCCTCCATACGGCATTCTGTCAGCCTGATCGTATATTCATTACGGATTTCCTCATACGGCAGCGTGTTTCTGTTTGTTGCAGCGTCAAGCTGCGCGTTCTTGACATTCTGTTTTGTACTTGCTTTCTCCCCCGCAGCCTGCAAAAATAAAAGCGCAAAAAGTAATAAAATATTGCTTCTGCCGCAAAGTATCGCAGTATGCTCCAGTACATCGATGGCGAGGTTTGCTTACAATACGCAATTTACCAGAGCGGTCTGACCGGCGGCTTGATTTTCATAGGCTTTGCAGGCTTGACTTTCAGCAGTTTGACTGAAATTCCCTGCTGTGTCACTTTTACGTTTTTGCCGTATACGTCGACAGGTATCGACGGGCCCTTTACAATGACAAAACAGGCTTCTTTCTGGTCAACGGTCACCTCAAGCACGGTCGAACGGCTTATAATCCGGAACCGATACCGTTTCCACTGGTTCGGAATTGACGGTGCGAATGATATCCGTCGTTT
>WJKA01000537.1 GCA_014729375.1 Chitinivibrionales bacterium | reverse complement strand
GTACTCGCGTAAAGAATTCTACTCAAAGCGGTTTGATTTCATGAAACTCATCGCTCCTGAATCTCGGGATATTGTCAGTGCAAATATACACAAACACAATCAGGGCATGGATATTCCCCCTTATGAATATTCGCTGATTACCAAAAACAGGCAGAAACTCGTTGGAATTATTACATCAAAGCTGATTATCTATGGCGGCCGGAAATCGATCCTGGGCATAATCACCGATATTACGGAACAGCGGAAACTCGAACGAACACTTACGGAAATGGAGGCGCGACAACGAGAGCGTATCGGGCACGACCTGCATGACGGTATCGGCCAATATTTAACCGGGGTTGCATTCAAGTGCAAGGCGCTTGAACAACAACTGCTTGCAGGAACCGCAGTATCGGTTTCCGACCTGGCGGAAATCAAGGACCTTGTAAACCAGGCCGCACAACAGGTCAACCAGCTATCGAAGGGGCTTTCTCCCATAGATACCCAGCAGGAAGGTCTTTTTGCAGCGATTGAAGAACTCTGCGATACCACCGAAAAAACGTTTTCTATTCCCTGCAGTATCGTTTACCCGCCGGACCTGCGAATCAACAATTCCATCATCGCAAACCATCTTTATCGAATTGTGCAGGAAGGGATAATTAATTCTGTCAAGCACAGCGGCACACACGCCATAGCAGTATCTTTTGGCCTGCAAAATAAAAACGCATTGTTGACAATTGCCGACAACGGCATCGGGATTACAAAGAAAAAGAAAGAACCATCAGGCATGGGCCTCCGCATAATGAAATACCGCGCGCAGCTTATTGGTGCAACACTGAAAATATCCTCATCAAAAAACAAGGGAACAACTATTGAATGTTTGTTCCCCATCCCGAAAGAATGAGGGAAAATGTATGGGAAAAACAACACGACGGAAGCGGTCCGGTCAATCGAAAATTCTCATTATCGACGACCATCCTGTTGTCCGTCAGGGACTTGCACAGCTTATTAATCAGTCTCCGGGCCTGAAAGTTTGTGCAGAAGCCGAAGGCCCGCACGATGCTGTTCAGGCTATCGAAAAATACCGGCCGGATCTTGTGGTTCTTGATTTATCCCTGGGGAAAACAAGCGGCCTTTCATTGCTCAATGTGATGAGATCCCGGTTCGGCGATATCCGGGTCCTGGTGTTGTCGGTTCATGATGAATTCATTTATGCAGAGCGCGTACTCCGCCAGGGAGCCAAAGGATATATAATGAAAAAAGCCGCATCAGAAACGGTAATCGAGGCAATCCATCAAGTGCTGCTCGGCAATATCTATGTAAGCGGCCGGCTGAAAGACCGGCTGATACACAAAATGGTAACCGGAAATATCTCAACAGCAGCCCCGATCGATACCCTCACCAATCGCGAACTCGAAGTGTATCAGTTTATCGGACAGGGAATGCCGACCCGGGAAATAGCCGATAAACTTCATCTCAGCATCAAAACCATTGAAACATATCAGGCACGAATCAAAGAAAAACTTCACCTGAGTAACTCCCGGGAACTCGTCCTGCATGCAATGCAGTGGGTACAGAAGACCAATCTCTGAGGCACAGAAAACAGTAATCAGCGGGCAACAAAAAATTGACCGCTCTGAAAAATACATCGCATTAGGTGTCCTCAGTTCTTTTCACCGGCTGCAGCGCACCGGATATCTGACCTCATACCGCAAGCCTGCATAAGGGTTTCCCCTACAAAAAATTACCGACCTTCCCCTATTGCCCGGCGTTGAATGTATGTGGTATACTCTCATAAATTGCTTTTTGGAGTAACCAGGCAGGACGATCGAGCCGTTTGTTCTGCACCGGACGGATTTTTTTTCGGGCAAAAATAGAACCGGATTACGGCTTTCAAGAAGCGGTATACTATGCAGTAGAAACCATCAACATTGCGGGCAGATAAAACGGGATGTCTAACCGGTTAAACAAATGTATGCCGTTACACGAATAAAATTTCGATAATTACAGGACCGATAAACCGTATATCACTATAGAACATTTAATGAAAGGACATTCTCATGCTGAGAAAAGATGATTACGATCCTGATGAAATTCTCAGGGACGATTTTGAAGTTGCTGATACGGATGACGAGGAAGATATTGACGAACTTGATTTTGAAGGAAAGAGCGGCAGTCATTATTACGACATGAAAGAGGATATCGATCAGGACCGTGAGTTTGATGTTATGACAGGATGAGCGAGACCGGCACAGGTCTTTTTGGATGTAAACCATGAAACGCAGTTTTTCGCGTACGGGAAAAACCGGCAGGTTATTTCCTGTTTTGTATCGGGGCAAAAGTCAGTTCATCACACAGCCGGGAGTGTAAAATAAAATGTGCTTCCGATGCCCTCCTTACTTTCCACGCGGATTGTTCCGCCATGTGCATCAACCACCCCCCTGGCAATAGCGAGCCCGAGTCCGGTCCCTTTTATTTTGCTTACATTTGCTCCTCTTTTGAATTTGTCAAATATCTTCGCCTGAATGC
>WJKA01000536.1 GCA_014729375.1 Chitinivibrionales bacterium | reverse complement strand
TGACCCGCGGTCGGACCCAGGGGCTGACATAATAGCCAGGTTCATACGATGAATCCACAGCCGCACCATCAACCCAGATTTTCAGCCAGGTGCCGTTATAGCTGACCGCCATGTGGTGCCATTCATTCGTTGAAGGATAGGGGACCAGTACTTTGGGACGAACGCCGCGCCATGCAAAAGCCTGGAAACCGAGTGCATCGTTGCCGCCCGACGTGTAAGTTCCAAACTGATACGCAAGCTCTCTGAATGGGCGGATATCTTTGCTGAACAGTGTACCCCATACTTCGGCATTGAACCAGCCGGCAAGCGTAAATTGCGAAGTCACCCAGTAATCGGGATCTTCGGGAATAATAGTAAAATTGAAATATTCATCGACGCCGAGATCGATTGACGTTTGCGTGCCGTTGAAGCTGAGTGCGCCGCCGACTTTGCCGCCAGTGACCCAGGTTCCGCTCATTACATTACCGTTATAACCGTTCCCCGACACATCCCCGGCTTCATTACCGGAGCCTTCATCAAGCGATAAATGACAGACCAGGTCATCATAGATCGGGAGCTCCTTTACTTTTAAAATCGCGGGATCACTGTATGCGGTGCCAAGGTTGTTCGATGCCTTGAGGCGGTATTGTTTCCCGTTATCCGTGAGCGCGACCTGTTCGATATCGTAGCGCCAGGTGTCTGCGCCCGCGCCCGAGGCGACATCATTCCAGCTTGCGCCGTTGTCGGTGCTGATCTGCCATTGATAAGTAAGCGGCTGCGCACCGGTAGCGATTGCTTCCAACCGCGCCTGCCACTCCGGATATATCCCCTGTGTTATTGGGTGCATGGTGATGACCGGCGGTCCTGAGGGCTGCTTTTCGCCGGTAAGAATGTCCGGATCGATAATATATTGACGGGTTGAGCTATAAAAATCGATCGAGGTATTCCGGTCGTGGAATGTGTGGTGGGGTGAGGATGGGCCTTCGGTGGCCAGATAGAGCATACGGTCATCGGGATCGCTGGTGCGCTGCATAATCGATGGATACCTGCCGCCCTCTTTGAGTGTCAGCACATTATCCCAGTCGCGGCCGTCGGTGCCGATTGAGATGGCGGTAACCTCGCGGCCTCCACCGAGATTCTCGCCAATATAGACATGCCATCCCTGCGAAGGTCCCCCGGAAATATCGAGACTTACCGAATGAAGTTCGCGATTGCCGAACTCTCCGGTCATCCAGAAATAGCTGCCCCAGCTCAATCCGCCGTTGCTTGAGAATGTGGCCGGGCCTTCACCGAAATCGATACGGGTCAAATATTCCAGGGTCTGATATTGCGGATCGTGTACTAAAAAAGTTCCGTGGATATTGCCGTTGTTGCTGCCGGGCGGTACAATTGCCCGCCAGTCGCCGCCATCCGGATTGTTGCCGTAATAATTATCAGGCGGCACAACTTCTATCCAGCACCCTTCATAATTGGACTGGTCTGCAGCCAGTAGAAGGGTTCCCTGGTCGAAGGTTGATCCGCCTTTGATTTCCAGAGGAAGCCCCCGCTCAGGGCCCCTGTAAAGCTTTCCGCCGAATGTGGGCATCGAAATCCGGTCCGACCATGTTTTGCCGTCATCGCGGGATATCCGCATAGTTCGTTGCGTGGTGCGATATCCGAGCCACAGGATTAAAGGAGAATCAACTGCTGCGGGCTGATACACGACCGGGCTTCGTGTTTCCGCCAGGTCCAGCGGGTCATCGCCGGGGCCGCCGCCGTAATCCGCAACATAGGGCGTTTCCCAGGCTTTGCCTTCCTCCTTGCGCGCTATGTAAATATTGTTGTCCTCAAATTTTTCACCCATCCCGCCAAACCAGCAGACAACAATCGTTCCCTTGTGGGTAATGGTAATATTGTGTCCGTGCGTCATCGGGGTCCATGGATAATTATTCGGCGAAACGCACCGGTCATAGAGAATCGCCTCGGTTTTCCCGACATGCTGGGCAAAGCTTACCGTTGCCGTAAAGATCACTGCCGGCCAGAATGACGACAATCGTTTTGCCATTTGCTAAGCCCCCCTGAATGTATTTATCCTGGAAAAAAGCGTGCGATCAAATACATGCTGAAAACCGGCTGCTCATTTCTTTTGCTTAACATGCCTGGTGTTAATCACTTGCGCAGGGATTATTTCTCCGGCAATATTACAGATATATTAAGAATTGAAAAGCAACTCCTTATCAGTTAATTGAGCCGAGTATAATTTTATTAATACGTCCATTCGATTTTATCAGTACGATGCGACTCTTCCCGGAAACAATTGTGCGATTCGCATGAATTGATCTTCCGCGCATGTCAAAATAGTGCACTGAATATTCATTCACCTTGTGCTCGGCAAGCATTTTCTCTTTTATTCGATTTTCAGGATGCTGTTGTGCAGCGGTGGCCTGTACACCGAAAATCTTATAGGGATCGAGCACAACGTGACGGATCGTATTGACATGACGACCTGTCCAGACCAGATGCACCATGTGGTCCTTTGTTTGAATCATTCCGGGATCGGCATTTTCGCCGGTTTCACGCATCTCAAGGACCTCTTCCCACCCTGTGGTCAAATCGGATCCGGTGTTTTTCCAGACACGAACAAAGTATCGTTGCGGATTTTGATCATTACCGAGCTGGCAGCAGGGAGGAAATCTATGGGGCACGATTTAAAAGCTGTTACCCTATACCTGTCGAGGAATACTCTGGTGGCAGGGAGAGGCCCAGGAAAGAAATAAAACGTGCTGGCGCTATTTTCGGGAGTATCCAGCTATGATAAGCGGGTGGAGAAACTATGCAAATCAGCCTTATGTTCCCTTTATTTCGCTTTCAGTTCCAAATGGAGGAGGGTGGCAGGGAGGCCCTGCTGATTGCGGCAGTGATCCTTCACAAGACAATCTCAATAGTCGGGCTTTAATGTATGAAGCGTTTCTGATTGCTACGAAAATGCCAAATGTTGAATTAGTATCCTGCCTTGGGCTTGCCGGGGGTGTGCATCCTTCTCAAAGAGATATTCGCGGGAAACGAATGGCGGATCTGATCAAAGCAAAAGTGTACAATGAGGATTTAATCTATAATGGTCCTTATTACAAAGATTACAAAATCGAAGGCAATAAAATCCGCATCAGCTTTCAAGCCAAAACAAATCGCGGCCTGAAAATTACAGGCGGAAACCATCTCATGGGATTCAGCATAGCCGGTGAAAACGGCATTTTCAAATGGGCTGATGCTGAAATTGACGGCAGTGAAGTTTTAGTATGGAATAGCAGTATTAATAATCCAAAACATGTGCGCTATGGCTGGGCAGGAGCGATGAATTGCGCCAATCTCAGCAATGAGAGCAATATGCAAGCCTATCCTTTCAGAACCGACGCACCCGTAATGCCGGAAGATCCGGCATCAATTTTGAGCGGCAAACAAAAAACAGATTCTGGAAACTCATTCTTGTGCAAAACTTTTTTCAATTTGAAGCGCAATTATGCAATTTACAGTCTGGATGGCAAATGTGTTGCAGACAACCTTGCAGGAAATGATCTGAAAAATGCAGGATATCAAAAGATCTTGCCCCTGGGATTATATATCATTGTGCAGGAGAACAAAAGCTCGCTTTTTAAAGTTATCAGATGAATCAATTATTAATTGTGCGATCTGCGAATCATAAGAAAAATTCCGGAATGGTTCTGCAGATAGAATGGAGAGAAACGGCAACAGGAAAAACTTCGATATGAAAAAAATGCAATAGATGAAATGTTTTTTCATAAGCAGTCCTTCAGGCATGCGCCTGTCAATATATGATAAATTGTATTGAAAAACTCATATCTATCGCCAACGGCTACTTGCAATTTACCTGCCGCATAGCTGTTTCATGGCCCTTGTGCTGAATGGTGAGGATATATCCGCCATGCGGCAGGCGCATGAGCGATTTAAGAAATATTGCATACGTGTCAGCGGCGATCAACTGCCCTCGCAGCGTGTAGAATTGCACTCTGTCGTCGGGAGAAATGCCAGTGGCGCCAGGGGATGGCTTTACAACAGGCCTGCGCACCGGCCCGGAACAGTCCTGCCAGGCTTGCCAGAAGCAACTGTCAATGCCCGGTGTATGGCTATGAATATCATAGGTGCATAACCACTCATCCAATTCTTCCGAAACAGAAGAACAGATTTTATTGTCGTTAGTGGCTACTTCTTTGATATTGGGAAGGTCTACCAGACATTCCGGCAGGCTGGTAAGATTGTTGAAGTTTAGGCCCAATATTTCCAGGCTTTCTAATTGGCAAATTGATTGAGGAAGCGAATCAAATTCATTGCCGGTCAAGTATAATATTTTCAAATTGTTGAAATTGCTAAAAGAGTCAGGTAGCGTATTTAATTTATTGTCTGATATATGCAGCAACTTGAGCTTGTTTAATTTTGCGATGGAATCAGATAGAACCGATAAATCATGATTTGATATAACAAGAGTGTCTAATTCAGTAAGTGTGCCTATTGAATTAGGCAATATATACATCTTTGATGGAAGAGAGTCGATATCTGGAATTTGGTGATTATCGGTTGTAAGATAAAGTGTGGTAACTCTATTATTCTTATTTTTTGTCACATTTTCCACTTTGATTGTTTCGAGATTATTTGCATCAAGGATTTCCCTAACAGCGATTGAATCGGTTGTATAGCTGTATTGGCTGAAAACACAGAATGATCCTATTATAATACACAAAATTGATTTCATTGCTCGTCTCCTTTCAAAGAATTCACCTTAACCAGAATGCGCGGCTATACCAGAAATCGGCAATTTTTTTATAGCCGTTGGTATTTGGGTGCACGCCGTCATCTACTTCAACCATATAATATGGATTCGGACGAGGAACGCCTTGAGGCAAAATTGACATAGACAATGCAATATCTACAAAATAAACATCAATGTCATCAATAATCTGCATGTTTTTAACGCCACCGTCCGTTCCCGGTATTGAAATTCCATCAACAAAGAAATCATAGTTGTACTGACGTGCATTGTCCTCAGTTCCAGGACCAACAAAGTCTTCGCCTGGTTTTTCCGACTGATCCTCAAACAGCGGAACCGACGCCACGAATATTTTCGTTCCTTGTTCAGATCCGGTTTTAATCGTAGTTATAAGCTGGTCAAGGTTTATCAGCGCATCATCAACCTGCTCGCCCAGGTCATTTATATCGTTTGTTCCCCCGATAAGCAGCACCACATTCGGCATGGGCCTTCCGTATAACGGATGAGCGGGGTAATTGATATTGCGTTTGTATTCTACAAACGCGTCTTCAATGTCCTCGATCCTTCTTCCAGGCGAACAGACAGGAATATACACGTTGCCTGGAGCTATGCGACTTAAAAATGTCCGGTATCCTCCGGATACCTTGCTGCCATAGCCGTAAGTAATCGAATTCCCCAGCTCCATGACAATCGAATACTCATATGCTCCCATATCAGGTTTATCGCCGGGGAATTTATTGTTTTGCTGTTCTTCTCCCGCATCGCCGGCGTCTATGCATGCGCTCTCCTGCTGCAATCGCACCGCCAGCGGCTTCCACAACGGCATCCCCTCGTGCGATACGATGAATTGCGCAGGAACCGATTCATCAAATAAGGGAATTACATTAATATTGCCGGTTCCATACGGAAACAGGGACGATGTTCCGGGGATCCGTATATCGCAGTAATTGACATCAACACCCGCCTGGTTTACTCCTCCGTCGATCTCAATGAATTCATTCGGGGTACCTGAATATCTGACGGTATTCATCCATGCAATGCAGTTGAGCATTTCGATCTCACCCGCAGTCTCTCCCGCAACCGCAGCGCCGGAATAGAATGATTCATTGCCGCTGAACGTGCAGTGAATCAGCCGAGGGGCGGATTGTTCCGGCGCGCCGGAGTGGTTGTAAAACGCGCCGCCCTTTCCCGTTGCCAGTTCTCCGCTCGAATTTTCTAGAAAGGTGCAATAAATATAGCCGCATGACGATTCATTCGACACAGCGCCTCCAAGTCCTTCTGCATGATTGCCGACAAAATCACACTTTGAAAACGCAGATGCGCCCGCAACCGGATGCCTGCCTTCAACATAAGCCGCCCCTCCTTCACTGTTCGATTCATTGTTCCAGAAAAGACAGTTTTTAAACAATACGGCGGAGTTCCTGCAATATACAGCGCCTCCCCTGGATACCGGTTGAGAACCATTCATGGCCTTTGCCACATTGTCACGGAAAATGCAATTCGTGATCGTTATGTCCCGCTTCTCATTCACATACAAACCGCCTCCGCAATACTTCCGGGGATCGCCACTATCATACATACTCGCATTACCTCCCGCGATCTCAAATCCGTCGTTCGTGACAAAATGTTCAGCTTCAATAACCGTATACGCCGTTTCATCCAGAACCGTTTTTCCCGATAATCTTGTCCAGTATTTTTTGGGATCTCTATCCTCACGGTATGTAGCGCCCCCGGCAGCAAATCCGCCGACAAGGTTTACGCCATAGACGAGTTTATAGGGCTTGTCCGGTTCGCTCAGACGAAGATCGTTATTTTCGGTAACCCATATCTCATATATCTCGTTTCCCGCTACGCCGTCGGTTCTGCGAAGTTCCGCAGCTTCAAGCGCCTTCTCAACCGCAATCCGTCCATACAGCGGATGCGTGTATGGAAGATAATTTCCGCTCAGTAAATCTGACGACAATTCCGAAAGACTGATTTCTATGGTGCCCCAATCGCCGACATACAGGACATTCTTCGTGGACGAGGCCGCGGCAATATACAATGTCGAGAACTCGCTCAATTCAATATAAAAAGAATTTGAGGTCACCTTTGTAACTACTGCATCATTCCATGTCGTTCCGTTGAAAACTCTGACTTTCAAAAAATCTCCCGGAAAAAAACGATTGTCCGGAAATGGAATGCCGATTTTTATTTTCGATCCGGGTTCGACTTCTGTCGTCAGCTTGAAATATCTTCCGAACCGTACAAAATCGCCGCCAAAATCAGGATCGGGAATTCCCGGATCCTCCAAAGCTTGAATGAGAACAGTATGAGCGGTAGAAATGGTCTGCGAAGGAAAAATTGACGGTATCGGCGCTCGCGAGGAATATCCTTGAATATGAGAAAAAACAAATGATCTGCGCGCATTGATGCTTGAGTTGTTATTCCAGTTATCGGTAATCGCAAGCCCCGGCGGGTTCTGCCCAAGAGCATCCTCCACCGCGTCAGGAATACCGTCGCCGTCGGAATCGGGCAATGGCGTCTGCACAGTCGTGTCGATTTCTATCACCTCAAGGTGCGCCCGTTCCGATGCCACCGTATCGTAACCGCTTGCCACCCTGCAATAATAATATCCCTGGTCCTCTGGTTCCGCGTGTTCTATGAACAGTGTCTGGTTTTCCTCACCTTCAATCGGATCGAATCCCTTGTACCATTGAAACGCGGGCGCCGGTACGGCCCTGGCTGAAATGCTCAGAGTCGCGCTTTCTCCTTCGTTTACCATAATGTCCACAGGTTGGGATAGTAAGAAAGGATTAGGTTTTTTAAATTCGAATGCCCCGATATCCCATTGAACATCAGTGCGTTCCCGGCCGGTTATATCATTAACAAAAATATCATGGAGATTACTACCGGCGTCAAGCGCATCGGAGGTCGGAAGAATTCTGAAATTTTCATCCAGAGGAGCTAATAATACAAACTGTTCCTCAGCGCTCTTATTCCGCATATAATCCGCGCCCGGAGCGCTGTTGTCGGAGCTCATGTTGTTCGAAACTAATCCCCACGTACTTCCCACATTCCTGAAATCCTTCACGCCACAATTCATAGAAATGCAATTCTGTACATTTATGGTCGCACCGTTATGCACGTCGATTCCGCAGTCACCGCAATTGAATACGGTCACGTTCTGCACGGTCACCGCTATTCCCGGCAGATTGGCGATAATCCCGTGTTCGGCGATATTGTAGACAATGCAGTTGCGAACAATTATGCCGGTCCTCTCGCAGGTGATCCCGTTATTGTCGTCGTCAACGATATTGTCGTGTACGATCAGGTTCTGGAGCAGTACATTGGCCCCCTTACAGTCCACGACTCCGTCGCCGTCGCTCCCCTTGATATCGAGCCACTCGAAAATTGAGTACGGAAGGGTTATTCCGACATTCTCTCCTGCAGAAAGAAGAACCTGTACACCGGTTCCCGCTACGCCGTTGTGGCGGTCGGCTTCGGCCACTGTAAGGCGTACAAAGTCATTTGCCGAAGCATTTTGTATACCCTCATCACCGCCCTCAAGAATAATATTCCCGGTGTAAATCCAAGGAGCGCTGCCGGTTTTCCGGTGGATAACAATCCGCTGCTCGCCAAGCCCGGCAAGGTTCCGGGGGACTGCATCGATTGCAGACTGTATTGTCGAATAAGTCTGGCCTTCACCGACATTGTAAACTGTCTGAGAAGCAGCATCGAAGGATTGTGTGCCTAAAATCACAGCACAAATAAGAAAATAGCATCTGCTATTGTGTGTGTGTGTGTGTGTGAAGAATTAAGGAAGGAAAGTCGCATAATGACTCCTTTGATCGGGTTGGAAAGCCTTACAAGGAGTAATATATATTCCGCAAAATGGTTGTCAATTATTTTTTTTTATATTTCATAATATTTTTTTGGTTTAATAGTCAATACATTTTGACAAAAGACCCGCAATATATTCGATTATGCTACAGGGGAGAAACTTTACAATTTGTGCAGCATATCGGTACTTACGGTCTAAACAATATATTTGTCGCCATTATACGAATCTACAATTTTTTTAAACTCCCGACGAGAAAGAAGCTGCATAAGCTGACCAAATATCGCATTTTTCTTCAAGGGTTTCCTCCTTTTTCTCTGTTAAACTTTCGTCGGTTCAACAAGAAAATAGGTTCGAAACCCCTTTTGCGTTTTAATTTAACCGGACACTACTGTATTATTATATATTATTATTGCAGCACATCAAACGGGCTGCTCTCATCACTAAAATAGCATTATTATAATCGTGCATTTTATCTCATGAAGACGTTGCTCATTTTTCATTATCGACAATGGTTAAGCTTACATTAACGTCAATATAGCCGATCAATACCATTTAACCATTTTCCATTATAAACGTTTGGTTAATATATGTTCGTTGTGGAAGCTAAAAAAGATTTTATTTGCAAGTTATTATTATTTTATTTAATAGTTTCAAAATTATCTTTTGCTGCAATCTCAGACGACGCAATGATTTTGACATTTAGGATTCAAGACGGCATTATATTAGATACTAGTTTAGCTGAACAATTTGATTCGCTATTAGCTGCATTAAGACTGGAATACGATACGCTGAAAAGCATTTCCGCACATCCAGATTATGTTTATACCGAATTGGTTGTCAAAACATCCCCTCCTTACAGCGAACAATGGAGAAGTAACAAATTACTCTGTGGAAACGACTATGTTGATTCATTAAGCTTAAAATATAATCTTATAGCAGTTGATACGCTTTTTCTAAATTGGTTTATTTTGACTTTTGCTCATCCTGTTCAAGTTGAAAAGCTGGCAAGGTCATACTCAAGAGACAGCTCGTTGTTTTTAGCGGAACCTAACGACATTATAATTGACGGTGATGATATAATTTTTTTCCAGAAAGACGCCTTTTGGCATTTTGCATTCAAAAAAGGATGGGGTAGTTGTACTGAAGGTTGCATCTATGAATATTACTGGTATACAACTGTAAATATGTCTCAATCAAATTATATTGCCAACTTAGTCGATTCCGGATTTGGAATGCCGCCATCAAGTGCATCCTCACCATTGTATCGATGGAATATCCCGGATAGATACGCAATGACTGGATTTCCAAATGTTGACTCTATTTTTAATGCAATTCTTTATTCGCAAGATTGGTGGATTCGTAAACATGCCATTGAAGGCGTTTGTCGGCTTTTTATTAAGGATGGCCCCTGGGTCACAGAAGACCTGAATGATCAATGGTATGCACTAAAAGATGAATTGATGTCAAGAAATGAGGAACTTCTATCTATTATTAATGAAGCGCGATCCGACATAGATTCATTTGTAAAAGTGTCCGCCGAACAGGCGTTTATAGAAATCTCTCAAATTTTATCCTCAGAAATAGATCTGTCAAAATATCAGAATAAAATAAAAAGAAAAAGAGGAATTGTAAATTCAATATTAATTAATCCGAAAGATGATATTGCATCAATCCATTATTATATCGGCGATCAAAGAAATATCAGCATCAATGTTTACAATTTGCAAGGGCGGAGTTTGTTCCCCTTAGTTAATTCATATCATACAAAGGGCTCATATATAATTTCATGGCATTATGATAAGTGTTATTCCGGAAAGTATTTTATCAAGCTTACCTCAAAATATAAATCTGAATTGTATTCCATTATATTATTCTAATTAAATTATTTATCTAAAGTCCATTTAAATATATTTGGGGAACTATTAAAATAGTTTTCCTGTTCGATAAAGAATATTTAAATGCTGAATACAAAAATGCACTATCAGCTTCCAATAATTGTAAAGCAGAATCAATATTCATAATTTCAATACTGTTAATATTGTGGATAGAATCAATTCCGGCAGGAGTTGAATCAATCGCGGCATAGTATTCCGATAATTCCGAACGCGAATATGATACTGATTCAGGATGATATCCTTCGGAAAATATTTCAAATTCAACCCTGTTGCTACCTTTAAATGAACCAAAACAATTATCGGAAAGACCACATTCTATAATAACAATGCCTTGAGAATCCGATTTTGTTTCGCAGAATTGGCAATCATCTTCCAGCCCAACGAAATTGGCATTAGCTTTTATTTCCGTGACAGGCATGGAATCAATTGCTCTAAGCACCTGGAGGAAGAATGGAAAGGAGTCAATGCCCTGGTGCATGGAAGGATTCTCACAGAAGCTTAACAACAGTAATAACAGCCAAATAGACGAAGATCTCCAATATTTAATTAATCGCATTTTATTAATTTACTAATATCTCGTTATTAGAAAAAGATAAAGTATTGCATAACATTTCTTTACATTGATACACTTCGAAAGCAGGTAAACTGTAAATCAATATAAACATATAAGCGAAATTTAATTATCTGTAAATCGTATATTATCTATTAACAATGCAGCTGGCTCACCAGGAGATAACCTGTGTTGTAGTACAATTGAGAAACGAAATTCGCCCGGGATTCCAACTAAATTTCTTGAAACAAAAAATGAGAACGTACGCCATCCTGTATGCCTTAATATAAAATTAGGCCTATCACTAAAACTTATGGGTTGATCTTCATCGATAACCCATTCTTGCTTTGAAAGAAGTAGATTATGTAATTCCGCGCCTGCCGGGAACTCAAGAATAGCTTGTAATAAATGTGCTTCATCCGGTCCTCCATCTTTAATGAATACGTCATAATCAAATGATATATTAAATCTTTCATTTTCAAATTCGTCAATACTTGGGACATTGAAACTTTGGCTAATTCTGGCTTCAGGAATATCAAAATCGACAAAGAGAAATGCCATTTCGCCGGAATGGCCATTCCGAGGGTTAGGCCCATAAGGACCAAGACTTGGAATAATTGCTGTATTAGGCCCCTCTAAAATCCAATAGTGTCCAATTTTTACTATTGCCACACCACCAATAGGTTGACCTGGTTCAGCTATTTGATGGAATGGAACAATGTCAGGTTTGGAGTGGACTTCAAAGCTTCCATTGAATAGTGCTTCAAAAATATCAATTCTACCAGCACCTAATCCTGTACTGTTAAGTTCTGCCGAGGATTCTTTCAGGATATATTCAATACCTTCTGGAGATGTTTTCGGATAGTAGCTCCACAAAATCGATGCGGCTCCGGTTACTACAGGCGCTGCTGCAGAAGTACCATTAAACCCTCTATGTCCTAAACCTAAATCTGCAGCTCTTAAGTTTGTTCCAGGAGCGGAAATGTCAATCCAATCGCCAAAATTCGAAGACTCTTCGGAATTCCATACGGAACGATCATCATTCCTGTCAACAGCTGCAACAGATATGACTCCATCGTAAGCTGCAGGATAGAAAGGTGCGTTTTCTTCTCCATCATTGCCAGCTGCACCTATCAGTACTGTTCTGTGGCTTTGGGCTTCATTTATTGCTTTCAAAAAGAAATATTGTTTGAAAATTAATTTTTCCAAGGTAGAGAATTATACCAAATTTCTGCGATTTTATTATAACCTCCCTCATTTGGATGCACACCATCACCATCAGGA
>WJKA01000535.1 GCA_014729375.1 Chitinivibrionales bacterium | reverse complement strand
CAGCATGCATACATGATAATGCAACGATAATACTATAAGGATTCATGACCACACTCCTGTGAATATGAGCGGTATTTCTGTCAGGTGTAACGACATGTTTTATGAATTGTCAAGCGTTCAACAATTGTGAAACGGGAAAAGCTTAACTAAATAGTCAATTCAGCTTGTTGTATCAACCAAAATCATTCAACCCCTCGCATTGACCAGCAATATCACCATGCCAATCGACATTACTGCGAAGCGTTAATATGCGTCTCTGGTTTTTGCAGCGGATATTCACTCGAAGTGCATGTTCGACACGCCCGCGGGTGATTTTCAATACTGTGATACGGTTTCCACGATCCAGAATATTTTCCTCTGATAAGACATTTCGTACGCTTCATTGCCGCTACCATTTTATACACTAAAATAGCATTTCAATGTGTATTCAGCAAGGATGATTCGGCAGTTGCGAAAAGAGCTCATGGAGATTGCTCAACGCGACGAATCCGGATAGAGTGTTCCACCTGAATATCAATCTGTTCCCGATTTCAAAAAAAGTATCCGAAAGTCCGGGAGTTGACACGTGATTACCGCCAGGCGTATACTCATTCTGTTTGTTCCGGTTATCCTTTTCTGTTCGGATAGTCAAAACCCACAGGCTGGTGGTTCGTCCGATACAGAATCGAACATTTACGGCAGGGTTATCGACAATCATTCACGCCCAGTGCCGGGAGCGCTTATCCACCTTTTTGTCGTTGATGCGGTACCGGAAGCTCCGGTGGATTCCATGCTGAATGTATCCCTTGTTGATACGACCGATTCGGACGGCATATTCAATATAACCGACATATCGCAGGGAGAATATCGTATTATTGCGCGGCACGTTTATTCCGGAACAAATGCTTTCATCGGCCCAGAAAAGAAGAATGGAACGGATCCTCCCTTTCCCGGGACCTTCAGATGTAAAGGTCACCATATCCTTCATCATTTTGCTCACTCCGCCGATACGCATGACAGAAATTGTCCAATCCGGGCCGCTTTGACGGAAAAACGCGCAATGGGTGCCCTGCAGGTTTATGCTCGGTGAGCGGAGCGTCCGGACCCGGAATCGTGAGAAAGCCAGATCGAGTCGATCTGGACATTGTCCCGGATAAAAAATGCAACGATACCCGAACCTTGCGGACAGTGGACATCCGCGACCCCGATTCCGCTGATTGCATAGCTCGATGCAGGCAGAAATCCCGCCAGGATACACAGAACCATTGCTGAATACTTCATGCACTGCCGCCTTTCTTTGAATAAAAGCAACTACTCAGGTTCCTATGGACAATTTCAGTCGTCAATCCGGCGAACCCGACTCTGGTTAGGGGTTCGCCGGAGTCCAGTCGTAGTCTTGCCTGAAATAAGATGGATTCCGGCTTTCGCCGGAATGACGAGACCCGATCCACCCGAGTAGTTACGAATAAAAAGCAATGATCAGCTCTTGATCAGCTTTATGGTTCTTTCTGCAAAATGGTTCGATATTCTGATAAAGAAAACGCCGTTCCCATACCCTTCCAGGCTTATTGTATTTTCATTTGTATCCAACAGCGTTTTTCGCAACATCAATCTCCCGTGCCCGTCAAATATCCTTACCGAACGGTCCCCGCGTATCCACGGTCCCAGGACAAGCATATTATTTACAATAGATACACGCCATTTTTCCGGCTGCGGGCAATCCGTCTGCGTATGGGAAGGCTGCACCTCGTAGACAGGCCACTTCGGTTCCCCCCAGTCATGTCCTGCACTCCAGCCGTTGCCGCCGTATTCAAATGCACCGAGGTCCGGCGCACTGCCGGCAAAACCACTGGTAACAGACGGGAAATAAATTCCTCTGTCGGTAGTGTGATCGGGAGCTTCAACGCCGGCATCAATTGCCGGAGAGGAGTCGGTCAATCGAAAATCATTATTGATACTGTCGGCAAACCGCCAGTGCGCTTCATTGTCTGATGCGTCGAGATTGTTTGCGCACGCCAATTGGTTTGCAGCAAAGTCGGGCCATTGATCGAAAAATGTGAATTGCTCTCCGCGCACCTGTGCGACAATCGTGTTGTTGTAGAAATAGCTCTTGTTGACAACAAGCGGCAGGAAAACTCCATACGCCGACGGATTCTTATGGAGCACATTATGGTGGATCAAACTGTGATTCCCGCCCCGGTGGTCGAGGTAGATATACGCTCCCGGTTCGCCGAAAACATCATGGAAAACATTATACCCGATCTCCAGATGCGTCGTGTTGAGCGCATTACCGTAGATCGCACCGCCGTCACCGGCAATACACATGCTGTTGTAGAGGTGATTATTGATAATTTTAATGTTCGAGCCTTTCTGGCGGACCGCACCGATACAGACACACGATCTGCCCGCATTGTAAATGGTATTGCCAACGGCTACATGATCTATTGACGTGTCCTCACCGCTCTCTTCACTGAACAACACTCCCGCCGCATAGGTGCTTTGATAATCGACATTGGTTATGCGGCAATTCTCCACCCGGTTTGCCGTGTCGGACAGAATGACGCCGCTTCCCGCGCTCCAGTCAACGGAGCAGTTCCGGATGATATTACTGCTTCCCGAAACGTAAATCCCCCGTTTGCCCGATTCCTTGTCCTCCTTGCTGCCGCCGCCAATCGCATCCTCGGCCCACAAAAAACCGGTATAATGGCTGATATACCTGAAATGACAGTTTTCAATGATGCAATTGTTTGATTTTGCCAGCGTTGCCGAACCGCCGTGAAAGTATAATCCCTCAACTCTGATATGAGATTCCCCGGATAAATCCAGAACCAGATCCCGTTTTTTTGCCGTTACAACTGTTGGTGAAGGATTGGTTCCACCGGGGGCCCATAGATACAGCGTTCCATTGTCGTATACCCACTCATTTTCTGTATCAAGCAGCGGAAGTACTCCTGAGACAACAAATTGCCTGAACCAGCGTATCCGGTCGGTATCGATATAGAAAATCGTCGTATTGGCGGAGTCTTTCGAGCCGGCAATCTGTCCGCCGCCTCCGTTGGCCCATCCACGGTTCCACACCATCGCCCCTTTCCAGAAATCCTCTCCCCTGCCGTGAAGAAACGGGTTTTTCGGCCTGACAGTGACATTGACATATTCAACCGGCGGAGCGTCGGAAGCCCAGCCGTCGTCTCCACCGCTCCAGGGCAGAGCAATAACCGTCGGATGAAGCAAATCCCGGGAGTGAGCCGAAGGATGAATGCGATAAAAATGCTCCGCCTCTTCGAACGGCTCGATCTCAACTGTCGTATCCCATTGCTGATTCAAATCGGGATAACGCGCTTCAATCATCATCGTACCGTCAACAAAGACCTGATTGCAGCCCGGACCCAGATTCCAGTTCATGGGGGCTTTATATATCGCCCCCTCGTGATGAATCCAGCCTGATATGGTATCGGATCCCGAAACAACTGGCTTGTCGCCGGGGTAGGCCATAAAAAGGATCGGGCTTCCAGGCGTCCCGGAACGGAGAGGATTGATTGTTTCGCAATATACACCTGCTTTGATATAGCAGATATCCCCTGCTGCCAGTATTTCCGCGGCCTTTGCGATCGTTTGGAAAGGGGCATTCAACGAACCGTTATTCGAATCATTCCCCGATGACGAGACATAATAATCGGCAGTGAATGCGGCCAGAGAAGCGCAGAGAATTATCTGCCCGGCGATAGCATAACTGTATTTCATTATTACCAACCTGGGGACGCGTTATTTATGCTATTAAGTGACAATCATATTCGCACACGTTTCGACAGGCACCGCCCTGATTCAATAATAAAGTAGGCAAATACAGACCCTGAACATGCAGTTTGTATTGCACTTACTGTATTCTGAATGCTTTTGGTTGAAAAAAAGCGTTCCTCGAATTGAAAAATCGCTCAGCGTGTTGCCCTGATAATCATCAGCCGGGTAATACCTCCGGGCGCAACGACCACGCAGTGCAGGGCTGCCGAAACCGAACGGCAAATCAGACCTTTGGGTATAGCATACTCACTACAAAGGCTTCATCCGAGGTGGAACAGAAGAGCTTAAAACATGGTCACGTTCTGTGCGGGGTATCGGAGCGGGGGTACACTGGTGCCATTGGAATATCTGAGCGTATCGGGCGATGCTCGTGCTATCGAGTCGCTGCCGGCGGGATTGGATACTCATTGACAATCGCATGGATGCGGGCGGTATGAACCATGTATTCCTGCGCCAATATTGTGGATGAGCAGAATAACATAACGAACGTTATTGCAAACAAAGCTCTTTTTTTCATACATTTCCATCCTCGAATAGAGCTGGTCCGGTG
>WJKA01000534.1 GCA_014729375.1 Chitinivibrionales bacterium | reverse complement strand
GTTTACCAGGGTTTGCTTGCGGATATAGGTCTGCGGCACCGATGCTAAATTTGTTTTTGAAATTTCGATGTAGTAGCCGAAAACTTTATTAAACCCTACTTTGAGTGAGGAAATTCCGGTTTTCCGGCGCTCTGTTTCCTGAAGGCCGGCAATCCATTTTTTGCCGTTCACCGACGCCTCTTTAATTTCGTCAAGCTCCGGGGATATTCCGCTGCGGATCAGCCCGCCCTCTCGTATCGACAAAGGCGGATTGTCGACAATGGTTTTTTCAATTTTTCCGGCTAATTCCCCAAACCCCTCAAGCCGTTGTGAAATGCCGGCAATGACGTTGCTTGAACCGGAACTCAGCGATTTTATTATCCGCGGAAATGTAAAAAGAGAGTTTTTCAATCCACATAAGTCTCTTGCATTGGCCCGTTCGAATGTGATTCGTCCGATAAGGCGCTCGATGTCGGCGATTTGTTTGAGCAACAGCTCCAGCTCACCGCGAACAAAGACATCTTTTTTGAGCCACTCAACGCAGTCGAGTCGACGGTTTATTTCCTGCTCCTGCTTTAGCGGGTGGGTAATCCATCGTTTCAGTAACCTGGCCCCCATTGCCGTACAGGTTTTGTCAAGCACGGAAACCAGTGTTCCCCCGGTGTCTTCTGTATGGATCGGATTAAGCAGCTCCAGGTTTCTTATGCTTGCCGGATCGAGCTCCGCGTACCGGGAAAGGGAACGGGGAAGGATTGTCGAGATATGCCTGAGGTCGCTTTTCTTCTGCTCTTTCAGATATGAAAGCAGTGCGCCGGCAGCGCGAATACCGGCAGAGTACCCGTCAAGACCAAGGCCCTGCAGTGAAGCAACCGAGAAATGCTTTTTAAGCACATCCTGCGCGTGTTCCTGCTCAAATTTCCAGCCGTCATACTTCGTTACCAGGCGTCGTGCCATGCCGTCGGCGTCATTCCACCCGCCGGGGGAATCTTCATCACTATCGACCGTAACCAGCTCGGCGGGATCGATACGGACAATTTCTTCTTTAACCTTGATCTTCTCTGTTTCTTCGACCGAAAATTCGCCAGTTGACAAATCACATATCGATATCCCGGCCCGGTCGCCGGCGACAACAACGCTCATGATGTAGTTGTTGCTTTTTTCATCTATAAAGCTTCCTTCGGTCGCGGTCCCGGCAGAAATTATTTCAATAACGTCCCGCTTGACAACTCCTTTTGCCTTTTTCGGATCTTCAGTCTGCTCGCAGATTGCTATGCGGTGCCCGGCTTTTACCAGGCGGTTTGCATATCGCTCCAGTGCATGATAGGGAAAGCCGGCAAGCGGCGTCGCATCTGTACCGCCGTGGTTCCTGCTGGTCAAGGTCAGGCCGAGTACCTTTGATGCGATTTTTGCATCCTCATTGAACATTTCATAAAAATCACCCATGCGATACAGCAATACCGTTGATGGGTTCTGCCGCTTGATTTCGGTATACTGCCGCATCATCGGCGTGCTATCTGATTTTTTCGCCGCAGCCTGTTTCATCAGTCCGCCGGTCTGGTTTCGCGGGTCGCAGTTGATTTTGATCCGGTATTTTCTCTGTCCGAATACGAAGATTTACCGTCGGTGCCGTTCGGACTCGCTTCCCCGGGGTCATCGTCCCCTTTTTCCTCAAACTGCATTTCAGCGTTCCCGTTATCCTGCTTGCCTGCCGAAGGTATTTCCTCTTCGGGAAGCGACTGTATCTCCTCTTCAACATCCTCCATCTTTTTTCTGGCCATCTCTTCAAATTCCTCTATCTTTGGAAGATCACTTATTGATTTGAGACCAAAGTAATCGAGGAATTCATTTGTTGTTCCGTAAAGGAGCGGGCGTCCCGGCTTATCACTTCTTCCGGTTATTGTCACCAGCCGTTTTTCCAGCACTGTTTTCATGGCGCCGTCAGAGAGAACGCCGCGTATTTCTTCAACTTCAGCTTTGGTAATAGGCTGTTTATACGCAATAACGGCAAGACATTCCAGTGCCTGGGCGGACAACCGTTTCACCGGCTTGTCTTTAAATAGCTGCCTGACCCAGGGAGCAAAATACGGGACTGTTTTGAATTGATACCCCCCCGCAACGTCAGCAATCTCAAACGGATGTCGCTGTGTCTGCAGCTTCCTGTTTATTTCACCGATCATCTTTTTTATCCTGCGGGCATCCGGCTGACCAGGAATTATCGATTTCAATATATTCATCGAAACCGCGTTTTCGGATGCAAAGAGAACTGCCTCAAGGATTTGAAGCGGTTCGGCAATAATCTCATCCGGCGATGATTCATTTCCGTTTTTTACGTTCGCACGTTCACTGGTATCGGATTTTTTTTCCATTACAACAACCTCTGATACAAATTTTCAGCTTGTTTCCGTATCCTTATTGCTGGTATCAACCTCTTTTTCAAAGCGCCTGATGACAAAGATTTCCCCAAAGCGCTCTTCCTGCCGAAACTCAATCTCCTGCATCTTTACCAGCTCCAGAAGCGCCATAAAAGTAACAACGAGCACGATCCTGTGTTTGTTTCCCCGGAAAAGATCGTCAAACCGCACTTCCCGGTTATCCTGAAGAACTGTCAGTATATGCTCAATCCTGTCATCAATTTTCGCCTCTTCAAACTGAACAACATGACCGGGTTCCTCCTCTTTCTCCCGGTTGAGAATATTCATAAATGCTGAGAGAAGATCATAGATATTGACATTCCCGATTATTTTGCTTCCATCCTCGCTTTCCGGAGCGGCCTCTGGACGATCTGCTGCTCCGCGGGTGAACGCGCCGAACTGTTCGGTCTCATGAACTCGCAGGGACCCTGCTGCTTCCTTGTACTTTTTATATTCAAGAAGCTGGGCAATCAGTTGCTCTTTTGTATGGATACCGCCTTCTTCCTGCTCCAGGTCCTCTTCAGCCTGCTGCGGCACAAGCTCCCTGGACTTCAAACGAAGCAGTGTTGCTGCCATGTGAAGGTATTCTGCGGCAACATCGATATTAAGCTCTTTCATAAGGTCAAGATATTGCAGGTACTGCTCGGTGACCTGAGCAACACTTATTTCCGTTATCGCGACTTCCGATTTATTGACGCAATAGAGGAGAAGGTCGAGCGGGCCTTCGAAAAGGTCTAATTTTACTTCGTATTCCTGATTCATTTCCTGCTGAAAATAACCTATTCCACAGTAACGCTTTTAGCAAGGTTGCGCGGCTGGTCGATTTCACATCCCCGAATTGCTGCAATATGATATGCCAGAAGCTGAAGCGGAATGACCGCAAGCAGAGGGCTGAGCATGGGAAGTGTTTTTGGCACATACAGAACATGGTCCGAATGCATCTGTATCCCGGTATCACCTTCAGTTGCGATTGCTATGATCCTCCCTCCCCGTGCCTTGATTTCCTGCATATTCGTAATTACCTTTTCATAAACGCTGTCATTTAATGCGATTACCACGGATGGCATTTCTTTGTCAATCAATGCAATGGGTCCGTGTTTCATCTCCGCTGCGGGATATCCCTCGGCATGTACATAAGAAATTTCTTTCAGCTTCAATGCACCTTCAAGCGCAACCGGGAAATTGTAGGACCGGCCAAGGTAGAGGAAATTATTATGCTGTGCGTAATTTTCGGCTATGCCACGGATTTTTTCGTTCTGAGCAAGTATTGCATCTACCTGGTCCGGTATTTCATCCAGCGCTTTGGCAATAGTCATTCCGTCGGTGTGCGATATCCGTCTCATCCTTCCCAGAAGAAGCGTAAGAAGTCCAATGACAGTCAGTTGTGAAGTAAATGCTTTGGTTGATGCCACGCCAATCTCCGGGCCGGCATGCAGATAGACGCCTCCGTGGGTCTCGCGGGCAATCGATGACCCCACGGCATTGCAGATTCCAAGAACTGTCGCTCCCTTGCGCTGCGCTTCCCGAAGCGCGGCAAGCGTGTCGGCTGTCTCTCCCGATTGACTGATAACAAATATCAGCGTGTGTGCATCAATTATCGGGTTGCGGTAGCGAAACTCCGAAGCATACTCGACTTCAACAGAAATCCCCGCATGTTCTTCAAGCATATACTCACCAACAAGAGCCGCATGCCAGCTCGTCCCGCATGCTGCAAAAATTATTCTGTTTATCTGGCGAAGCTCCTGAAGTACGAGGTTGAGACCGTCAAGCCGCGCGGTCCCGTCTTCAATTAAAAGCCGTCCCCGCATTGCATTGCGAATTGTCTCCTTCTGCTCAAATATCTCTTTCAGCATAAAATGCGAAAATCCGCCTTTTGCCAACGCTTCTGCGTCAAAATCTATATCCTGGATTTCATAGGAAATATGACGGTTATCAAGTGTCGTTGTTGTAAAATCGTTGTGATTGAGAACAACCATATCGTTATCTTTGAGGTAGATAACCCGCTTCGTATGCCTCACAACCGCACATGCGTCTGAAGCCAGAAAAAACTCGTTTTCACCAATACCGATAACAAGCGGCGACCCTCGCTTTGCCCCCACAAGAATATCTGGATTGTCCTTTGCAACAACCGCAATACCGAATGTGCCCTCGACATCAAGCAGCGCGCGCCGTACTGCTTCGGGCAAATCATTGCTGGTACTGGTATAATATTTTCCTATCAGATGCGCCAGAACCTCGGTATCTGTTTCCGTAGTAAATTCGACACCGTCATTCAACAGCATGGTTTTTAACGAATTGTAGTTTTCTATTATGCCGTTATGCACCAGAGCAATGTTCTGCTTGCTGTCGGTGTGCGGGTGCGCATTTTTCTGAGACGGCCCGCCATGAGTTGCCCAGCGGGTATGGGCAATACCGAGACCGGTAGATTCGGGTTT
>WJKA01000533.1 GCA_014729375.1 Chitinivibrionales bacterium | reverse complement strand
CGTCTTCATCGAGTTCGTCCATGCCGAACATAGCGGGAACTCTTCCGACAAGCTCGGGGATCATGCCGAATTCGATGAGATCGTCGGGCTCGACCTTCCTGAGGGTGTCGCCGATTTTCATTGATTTTTTGCCCCGCACCTGGGCATTAAAACCCATGCGGCTTTCATTGACCCGTCGTTCGATAATATCTTCCAGGCCGACAAACGCACCGCCACAGATGAAAAGAATGTCCCGGGTGTTGATCTGGACGAGGTTTTGCTCCGGATGCTTTCTTCCTCCTTTGGGCGGTACCGAGGCCATAGTGCCTTCAAAAATTTTCAGCATCGCCTGCTGGACTCCCTCGCCGGACACATCGCGGGTAATCGATGGATTCGCCGACTTCCGTGCAGTCTTATCGAATTCATCGATATAGATAATACCTTTTTCCGCGCGGGCGACATCATAATTCGCCACCTGCAGCAGCCTGACAAGCATGTTTTCAACATCCTCGCCAACATACCCGGCTTCGGTAAAGATTGTAGCGTCTACTATGGTAAAGGGTACTTTGAGCATTTTGGCAAGCGTTTGTGCGATCAGCGTTTTGCCTGTGCCGGTCGGGCCGATCATGAGGATATTTGATTTGTCTATCTCAACATCATTTTTATCGCGCGCTGAACGTGATAAAATCCGTTTAAAGTGATTATACGCAGCAACACACACACCGCGCTTAACGCTGTCCTGCCCGATTATGTACTGGTCCATAAATTCTTTCATTTCAAAGGGAGTAGGCAGCGTTTCCCAGGTAAGGCCGTCAGCAACAGTTGCTTTGTCTTCACGAAGGATATCATTGCACATCTCGACGCAGTCGCTGCAAATATGGACCGAAGGTCCGGTTATCATTCTGTCGACCGTTTCGGTGCTTTTACCGCAGAATGAGCACCGTATTTTTGGATATTTTGCCTTGGTATTCATTGTACAGGCTCCGTAAATGCTTATTCTCGTGAAGAAAGTATTTCGTCTATTATGCCATACTCTTTTGCTTCGTTTGCATCCATGTAAAAATTTCTGTCTGTGTCCTTCCGGATCACGTCCATCTTCTGGTCGGTATGGTTAACTAGTATATCATTAATGATGTTTTTTATCCGCACAATTTCCCGTGCATGAATTGCAAGGTCGGCGGCCTGGCCGCCTCCGCCCCCGGCGGGCTGGTGCAGCATGACCCGGGAATGAGGAAGACCGTACCGTTTTCCTTTGGTCCCGGCTGCAAGAAGAACCGCGCCCATACTTGATGCCTGACCAATACAAATAGTGCAGACATCGGGCTTGATATACTGCATGGTATCATAAATCGCCAGTCCCGATGAAACGTATCCACCCGGCGAATTGATATAAATAGTAATATCCTTGTCGGCATCCTCATATTCGAGAAAGACAAGTTGAGCCATGAGCAAATCGGCTATGGGATCGGTAATTTCACTGCCTAAAAAAATGATCCGCTCTTTCAGAAGGCGGGAGTAAATATCATACGAGCGCTCGCCTCGTCCGGTCTGTTCAATTACCATCGGTATAAGTGACATGGAAATTCCTTTCGCTATAGTATTCCAGACTAAATATATTTCTTGCCGCTATGCTTCCTGGTCAGCATCCTTGATAAGCGTGTTGAGAGTCTTTCGTTCTCTGATGTCATTTCTGATGCGATTTGTGGTTCCGTTCCGGCGAAGTGCCTGTTTTACCGTCTCAAACGGCTGTCCGTACTGGTCGGCGATTTTCCGAATCTCGGCATCGACTTCTTCCTGGGTTGCTTTGATTTTCTGCTCGTTGGCAATATAGTCGATAATCCGGTAGCGCTTAATGGTTTTGACAGCCATTTCCCGATACCGGTCTTCAATTTCGTTTCTCGAAGGAACAGGATTGTTTTCGCCGGCCTGACGCTGCAACTGCTCAAGGACATGATCGATATATTGCTGAATTCGAGCAGGAGGTACGTCAAACGGATTCTTATCGATCAGGGTCTCGATCGCTTTATTACAGGCATCGTTGCGCGCGCGCTCATTTTCGCGGTTTTGAATGTCTTTCCTGATTTCCTCACGCAATGCATCCTCGTCGGAAAAATCGCCGATCTTTTTAAAAAATTCTTCGTTGATTTCCGGAAGAATTCGTTCCTGAACTTTCCGGACTTTTACCGAAAGCTTCCCTGTTTTTCCGGCAAGCTCACTATCGCCATAGCCGGATGGGAACCTAACGGTAATATCAGCAACATCGCCTGCTGCAAGACCGATCAATCCTTTGTCAAAATCTTTGATCTGGCTTGCACCGATTTCCACCGGATGCTGCGGGCTGGTGACTTCGGGTTTTTCCTCCCCGTCTATTTCAACACGTTCGTAATCTATTGTTACGAAATCACCTTTTTTTGCTTTCCGGTCAACATCTCGAAATTCGGCAAGGCGCTCGCGCAAATTGGCAACCGCTTCATCAACATCGGATTTTTTTATTTTTTTCGGCGAGGGTTTTATTTTGACTTTATCGTACCCTTTCAACGTGAATTCAGGATCAACTTCCGTTTCAATTGAAAAAGCAATCGGCGAACCTTCATCAGCGGCAAGCTTGTTGACTTTTGCCTGGCTGACAGGTACTATTTCATGATCACGGCACGCTTCTTCATACGATCTCTGGATCAGATTATCAATGACCTCCGCCCGAATTGCTTCTCCATATTTTGCTTTTAAAATATGTGGAGGGACTTTTCCTTTCCGGAACCCGGGAAGGTTTACCTATTGTTTAACATTTCCCAGCCTTTCGGAAAAAGCACGCTGAAATTCCTCTTCGGGTATTTCGAAATCAATGATCCTTTTCCATGATTCAGGCTTCGCTACAGTAGCTTTCAACAATGTCCTCCTTTAGTTTTTCTGCTCAGCGGGATAGTACATGCGAGAAGGGGGATTCGAACCCCCATAGGTTGCCCTACCAGATCCTAAGTCTGGCGCGTCTACCAGTTCCGCCACCCTCGCATAACCGAATAACCGGTAACAGGTCATGAAAAAATAACTGATTTGAATGCATAAAGACAATAAAGGAGGTTTTCAGAATTATGGTCGGGGAATTCATGATGGGGAATTGTAGCTTCCAGACTGCGGGAAACGGCAAAAAAAAGGTCCTGCCTCAACTTACGCCGCTTTTTTTGAGCCCTTTTTCAAGCATTGTGGTGTTTCCCTTGAATAGCTCGTGAATCCGCAGGCAGCGGCTCGACTTACTACCCAAAGAAGAATTCCCTGAAAAATGGTGTTCGGTCAAAAATTGCGAAAAACGCAAGCGAAACAGAACCTGATATTTAAATATAATCAAAAATTTCTAAAAATGAGCAAAAATATTTTAAAAAATCAAAAAAAAGAAAAAGTGCTCAATTTGCCAAAGAAACATGTGTTTTCCAATAAACAAGGCATAATTTTTTGAATATATTCAGGTTCAAACCTATATTTAACAATATTTAAATTTTACATTATTTGCAGGACGAATGTCAATGGCGCAATTTATTGTTGAGGGAAAGAAGAAACTTCAAGGCACAATCAGCGTTACGGGTAATAAAAATGAAGTACTTCCACTGATAGCAGCTTCATTATTATCCAGAGAAAAGGTGTTGCTGTACAATGTGCCGGATATAATTGACGTCCGCACGATGCTTTCCATAGCCGGACATCTCGGTTCAAAGGCAGAACATGCAAACAACGGCATAATCACGCTGAATACTCCTGTGATAGAAAACACAGAATTGCCCCTGGAGCTTTCTTCACAGATCCGGGCCTCCATCCTGTTTGCATCAGCGCTGCTTGCCCGCGCCGGCAAGGCATGCATACCCCAGCCCGGTGGTGATGCAATAGGCCGACGTCGGCTGGATTCACATTTTCTTGTTTTTGAACGGCTTGGGGCTCGACTTGAAGTCCAGCGAAAATCTGCTTCTGATGGAACACAAATCACAGCGTATGATCTCAATGCACCCGACGGGCTCAGGGCCGGGGATATTTATCTGGATGAAGCATCGGTGACTGCCACTGAAAATGCACTCATCCTGGCTTCCGCTGCAAACGGCAAATCGATTATTGCAAACGCAGCTTCTGAACCCCATGTGCAGGGTCTGTGCCATTTCCTCGGGCAAATGGGAGTGAAAATCCAGGGGATCGGTTCAAATGTCCTCACCGTCCACGGCACCGACCAGTTCGCTCCGGCCGACCATGTGACAGGAAGTGACTACATTGAAGCGGCGTCATTTATCGGCCTTGCCGCGGCAACGAAATCGGAAATCACCATTTCAAATATTGATGCCCGATCCATGCGGATGATATTATTTCAGTTTGAGCGAATCGGCGTGGCAGTCGAGGTCGACCGCAGGAAACGGCGGATTTATGTTCCTGAAAAACAGCCCCTCTGCATTAAAAAAGACCTTGGCGGCGCTATCCCCAAAATAGAAGACAGCCCGTGGCCCGGATTCCCCGCCGACTTGATATCAATTCTTCTGGTTGTCGCAACGCAGTCTGAAGGTACCTGTCTTATCCATGAAAAAATGTTTGAAGCACGCTTGTTTTTTGTTGACAAACTCCAGGGCATGGGGGCACAGATCGTCCTGTGCGATCCTCACCGGGCAGTGATAGTAGGACCTTCACCACTGTACGGCGCACCGATCAGCTCGCCTGATATTCGTGCAGGAATGGCGCTGCTGATTGCTGCACTTGCTGCTGAAGGCCGGAGTACTATTCAGAATATCGAACAGATAGACAGGGGCTACCACAATATTGATACAAGGCTGCGTAATCTCGGCGCATCAATACAAAGAATGTAGGCAATGTGCGGATGTCCGTAATTGTGCAGGCCAATCCTGGAAAATAAAGAGCATTTTTTCCTTGATTATTTAGAATGCCTGAGGTAGTTTTAGGTACTGTTTTTCAGGTCCTCCGTGCATAGGCAAAGGACATGTATGCATCATCACCTTCTAAAGCTTCTTCCAATACTCAAGCAGGTCACCATTTTTGCGGGTTTGGGCGACGATAATATCGGCCGGATCGCGCAGGAATGTGACATTGTCAAGGTGTCGTCGGGCGAGCTGTTGATCAAAGAGGGAGAACAGGGAAAAGAAATAATGATTATCCTCAAAGGATTGGTGAAAGTTGTGCTGGATATCGAGAATGATCCGCTCGAGATAATCAAGCTCGGACCGGGCAATTGTCTTGGGGAAGTATCTGTTGTCGGTATCCTGAACCACAGTGCATCGGTTGTTACGCTCGAAGATTGTGAACTGATGATTCTTTCCCGGAGGTTAATGATGGATATCTACGAAAACGACAAGGGTCTGTTTTCGATTCTTATTCTCAACATTGCCCGGGAGCTTGCCAGACGGCTTCATCACACCGATGAGATTTTACTTCAGTACGGGAAAAAGGGTTGTGCGCCCCGCAGCAAATTAGCGACCTGAATCAGAATCCCCGAACATTATCTACTTTGGCGAAATACTCTTGCTCTTCGGCTATCTGCTTTTCCCGCTCTTGTAGCATTTCATCCATATCCACAACAGCATCGTCATCACCCTTGGCTTCGGCAGGATCAAATACAAGGAATTCGCACTCTGGTTTCTGCTGTTCGAATATCTGTGGATTCAAGGTGTCGTATTCGGTCCGGGCACTCCATGCGCCTACGTAGATTGCCTGCTGCAAAAAGTAGATTTTACCGGGCTCGAAATTGATTGTATGGGTCCTGCTGTTTTCATTTTTGCCTGTTAAATAATGCTCTCCGGATTCGACTTCGGTAAAAAAGTAGCACTTTCCCTGCGTCTGGCCGATCAGCTTTCCGTCCAGATAATTATTGACTGTCGCGGCAAAACCGAAACTCGTTGTCCGCATAATCACCAGAACAGCTTTATTGTCCCTGGGTTTCGGTGAGGGTTTTTCGGAAGAGCTGGACATGGTCCACAATCCGCAGCCTGATACAGATACCACCACCGCTAAACTTGCAACAATTCGCAAAGATTTAAACATGGCAATCCTTTCGATAATGGGTTATTTAGGGTAATAATATAATACTCGCGCGGTATACAAATGATTCAAAATTCTACAGCACGATATAATACAGGCCGGCCAGGCATATCGACATGATTAAAATGGTGGATGCTGGTCCGATCAGACGGGGATAGGATGTAACCAGGCGAGACTTGAAATATTCATTGGTGACAACGAGACAGATATGAACGGGCGAGAGGAGCATGCCGACATATCCGAATCCGAATGCAAGTGCGGTTGTGGCCGCGACAACATTGAAATCAGGATTTTCTCCTATGATTGCAAACACCAGCGGGAAGCTCGCGCCGACAAATCCCATGGCAATACCGGTTATAACACCGGAAATAAAAGGCACGAGCATGATTACCAGTACAATCGGAAAACCGGTGCTCAGGAATTCATCACGCATAAGCGATACCAGGGTCTGCCCTGAATCTGCAACCGGCGCTTTCAATGCTGAGGAGTAGAGTTGAACGCCGATCACGACACCGATTATTGCCCAGATGCTTTTGCTTTTGAACATGGCAAGTGCGGGAATGATTGACCGGGTATTCCGGAAGAAAACAATGAATAATGAAAGCACCAGGCCGCCGAGTATAGCCGGAATATTGCCCAGGGATTCTGGTGAGTTCACCTTTTCCAGAATCCAGGTGCCTGCAACCGCGCACAAAACCAGCACCGCGATCGGCACAAGCGTGGCTGTTACCGCATTCGGATTACAGGCGCCATGTTTCAGGCTGATGTTTTTTGAGGAAATCCCTCTGAGAATGAAAAAATATCCTCCTGCGACTGAAGCAAGGGTGAAGGGCATTTGCAGGGCAAAATATGTACCGGGAGACAGACCCGAAAACTTGATCGCAAGAATAACCCCGGGGTACAGCGGCCACCAGTATTCCCAGATATGCCGGAACCAGTAATTGATCGCTGCTTTCTGCTGCGGTTTCAAGTCATTGTGTTCGTCGACAGACTTGACAAAGGGTGCAGAGAACAGCGCCCCGCCAGGCATGGGAAGAAGCCCGATGAGCGCGGGAAAGCCCGCATAGAGATAGATCGACTTCCTGAACAGACTTTTCAGCGAATCGATTGTCCGCTGCATTTTGCCGGTCTCCCTCAGCGCTTCAGTAAAAAAAATAAGAAGAAGAATGGCGATCAACAGCAGCATGTTTTCAGGAAGTAACACTATTTTCAAACGCGAAAAAGACTGAATGGTTCCGGTCCCCGCCCAGAGCATCAGCAATAACGAGTTGATAATCATGGATATTCCAAGAGGAACGCGGAGACGATAGAGAAGCAGTATCCCGAAAAAGGAAGAAGCTATTTTTCCAAAAGCCGGAACTGCAACAAGTATATTGACCATAAACAGTATAACGCGTCTGGATTAGTGCTTTTGTCTGATAATCGACGTTCTATCCCAAAATACTATCCGGCGGTGCTGGGCCGGCTGATACGAAAAGCATGCAGAGTATGACTGGAATACGGTTCAATCGGGAACCGGGGATAGTATCCGGGAGAGGGCAGCCCTATGCGTAACAGGGAACGGATAGTAAGGATTTTAATAATTTTCAGCTTGATTATTATTCTTTTCTTTGCAATTGAAATTATTCCGCTTTATTTTGGCCCTGCACATATGCCATGGAATGAATTGATCAATATTGTTCAAAAAAGATTGCCAAAAATCGTACTCATTGCAGCAGCAGCGGCAATTTTTATCGGAACTGGAAACAGATCGGATTAAATGGCGTTTGAAAAAAGCATTATTCGAAGGGAGAATAGTATACTGTACCGTCAAAAGCCCAGGAATTTTCATATCAATTGGGTGTACAGCACCATTTTAATTGTATCGCACGTGCTATCAAAACATATTTTTGATTGAAATAAATGACTGTACTTAACCGGGAGGAAAAAGCCGGTAGTTATGTTTATTGAATGTCTTTACCGTCAGACGGAAATTTATCTGTTTTACAGCCGTATTTTCAGCACCAGCATAGCAACTATTGTTTCATTTCTCGCCGCTATGATCACTTTCCCCTTTTTTATTTCTTATCTGCGTAAGCTGCATTTCAGTTCTGAGCTGGATGAGAAAAGCAACGGCAAAGGCGAGCCGGTGATGCCTGCGGGTATACTTTTTCTTATAATTATTTTTACTATTTCATTACTTACCGCGCGTTTTAATTCGTATGTAATTTCCGCTTTGATTATTTATACGTTTTTCAGCGTAATAGGCGCTGTCGACGACATTGCCAAGATTGTCAACAAGCGCCGCCTGGTAAAAGGCACCATCTCCAGGCAGGATTATCAGTATAAAGCTGACGGTATCTCAGCAAGCCTCAGGCTGGGCTTGTACATCGTTATTTCGGCCGGAGTTGCAGTTGCGGCATATAAATATATACCGAATATCAGCGGCCATATTACGATTCCTTTTTTGAGTGTCGAGAAAATTTTCCCCTATTTACCGGCCTGGATATTTGTACCGTTTATGACGCTTGTTGTTGCGGTTCTAGCAAACGGTGTCAATTTCACCGATGGTATCGATACGCTGGCGACGGTGCCGTTGATAACCTGCTTTATTTTCATAGCGGTGATATCGTATGTG